>NZ_JBHIMN010000006.1:0-154427 GCF_042194155.1 Bartonella sp. MR63HLJHH | reverse complement strand
CAACCTCTGCTTCTTCAAGGGTTTCGTGGCGAAATCAATGGTCCATGGAAAGCTTCCACTGTCACCCACTGCTATGAAAAACAAAGCGGATACACCACAGAAATTACACTCGAAGCGCCAGACAAGGGAAACAAAACAAGAGAAAAGGAAACCTCTGAGTGACAGAAAATCAAAGGGACAACTTGACCCTTTGATCGGTCGTGATGAGGAATAGGTGCAACTTGCACCAATTGCATGAGTACAGCAATAAGGTAATGTCTACTCAATTCCTTAAACGCTTCTCTTTTTAATAATGTCCTGAATAATGTGCTTAGGATACAGAAAAATCATCAGTCAATTTGATTGATCATCTCAAATTGCGATTTTGAGCAGAAAAGAAAAGAGGCTTTAAACGATCTTTGAAAGGTCTTTGAAGACCCTTTGAGAACCACTTAAAAACTCTTTGAGAAAAAATAAATTGGTACAAAACCTAGTGGCAAATTATACAAAACCCGCTGGCAAGCTACATTGAGAAAAAATAAATTGGTACAAAACCTAGTGGCAAATTATACAAAACCCGCTGGCAAGCTACAGCTACAACAATCAATAAGTTATAGCACCATAAAAGTGCTGTGGCGGAGGGGGTGGGATTCGAACCCACGGTACAGTCTCCTGCACGCCGGTTTTCAAGACCGGTGCCTTAAACCGCTCGGCCACCCCTCCAAACTGGATATGCTTTTTGACAAATTTCTTGCAAAAGGTCAATCATTTTAATACGCATTTTAAAGCGTTCTTTGTAAAACTATTTAAATTTCAATTAAAATAATTCTTTATAAGTCAATTCTTTGAGTGTGTTATCTAACAGTTTCATTTTTAAACATGATCATTTTTTCTGAAAAAATGAAAAGTAAATATGATATTTATCATTTCTTTTTTCTGTTTAAAAATTTTTCACAAAGCAATATTTTTTAAGTTTTAACGACCGATATTCGTAATAATAAGAAATATTCGGTTGAAAATATTTGATAAATTATATTAAATTCTTTGCGGGCGTGTATTTTTGAATTATTTTATATTTCCAGATATTTATTCTATACAAATCGTTCATATCTGCGAAAAAAAATGTTATTGTTCTGACAGTTTATGAGAGATAAATTTGTAAGAATGACATAATATATTCAAGGAAAGTTTTTATTGAGTTTAAATAAGCATAATTCGATAAGAAAGCTCTTTAAAAGATTTTAATTTTTTAAATAAAAATATTTAGATATTTAGTGCGTCTAAAGGGCGGCTTGGAGGGAATGGCTGGTTTGCACTATTTGAAAAAATTTTATGTAAGATTTGCATCGACAGTTTAAAATCTCTTCCAGATATGACTGGAAATTAGGTATATTTATAATGCTTTTTTTGTGGGAGAAGCAAAAAGTTAGTTGGAATAGAAGAAAAGATTATTGAACAATACGCTTAGATCAATAGATAGCTTGTTAAGGTATTGCATAGTTTTTCAAGAATAGAACTTAAAAACGCTAAATTATGCAGAGGCAGAAAGCATAAACTTTAACAGAAAAGCTTTTTAAAGCCGATTCATTCATAAGTATGTATAAAATAAAAAACTTATTTACAAAATAAAATGGTGGGCGATGAGAGACTCGAACTCCCGACATCCTCGGTGTAAACGAGGCGCTCTACCAGCTGAGCTAATCGCCCAATGCAATGATTAGCAATTGAATGGGAACTCTTTAAGGAAAAATTTTTCTAAACGCAAGAATAAAGATAGTATTTGATAATTTTTTTTAAAAATGCATAATCCTTCTTGACATAAACGCATGAACCCCTTACACGACCGCTTGTACCAAATTAAATTGGTTCGAAAAAAATGCGCGGGTGTAGCTCAGTTGGTTAGAGTGCTGGCCTGTCACGCCGGAGGTCGCGGGTTCGAGCCCCGTCACTCGCGCCATTTCGTGATTCCTTGTGAAATTTCCTTTTTAAAATATCCATATAGTATTGAGTGTGGTGGTGGAGTATTTGATTGGGGGATGATATGTTTTTTCTTTCTTTTTATATGGTTTATAAGAATAGGGCTTGCGTCTTTCTTTGCTCTGCGTTACCTATGCCGATAAGAAGAGTATCGCTCTATATGCATTTGAAGCAGTATGAATATAATTAATAGAGCGATTATTAAATTTGTCTGTTTGGTCTCGCAATATTGAATCATTGTGTTAAACTCAGGCATTTCGTTACGATGGAAGAGGGTTATGGCTTATTTATTGAGCTCTTATTTACCGGTCTTGATTTTCATTATTGTGTCAGCTGTTATTGCTGGAGTTTTGTTGATTACACCTTACATTGTAGCATATCGTTCCCCCGATCCTGAAAAGTTATCGGCTTATGAATGTGGGTTTAATTCATTTAGTGATGCACGCATGAAGTTTGATATTCGTTTCTATTTGGTATCAATTTTATTTATTATTTTTGATCTTGAAGTTGCTTTTCTTTTTCCTTGGGCTGTTTCATTCGAATCAATAGGTATGTTTGGCTTTTGGTCTATGATTGTGTTTTTAGCAATTTTGACTATTGGGTTTATATATGAATGGAAAAAAGGAGCCCTTGAATGGAATTAAGATCTAATAATTCAACGATTGCTGCTCCAAAACCAAAAGGAATCATTAATCCCAATACTGGTGAGCTGATAGGGTCTGACGATAAGTTTTTTCGTGATATTAATGCTGAATTATCAGATAAGGGGTTTTTAGTTACTTCGGCAGATGCTTTGATTACTTGGGCACGTACCGGTTCTTTAATGTGGATGAGTTTTGGTTTGGCTTGTTGTGCTATCGAAATGATGCAATGCTCAATGCCTCATTATGATAATGAGCGTTTTGGATATGCGCCACGAGCTTCACCCCGTCAGTCAGATGTGATGGTGGTTGCAGGTACTCTAACAAATAAGATGGCTCCTGCTTTAAGAAAAGTGTACGATCAGATGCCAGAGCCACGTTATGTGATTTCTATGGGATCATGTGCAAACGGTGGGGGATATTATCATTATTCCTATTCAGTAGTGCGTGGATGTGATCGTATCGTACCTGTCGATATATATGTTCCAGGGTGTCCACCTACAGCAGAGGCATTATTATACGGCATATTGTTGCTACAGAAAAAAATCCGTCGTACCGGATCCATAGAGCGATAGAGAGTTTTCTTGTCATGATGGATGAAACTTTGGCTGAACTTGCTGCTTATTTGGAAAACAAGTTAAAAAATAAGCTTGAAGAAACTGTTATTGCTTTTGGTGAATTGACCATTGTGGCACGTCTTGATGCAATTATCGATGTCTTAATGTTTGTTCGTGATGATTCGCGCTGTCAATTTATTAATCTCACAGATATTAGTGGTGTGGATTATCCTTCTCGCGATAAGCGCTTTGACGTTTCTTACCAATTGTTATCTCCTCGTGAGAATTTACGCTTACGTGTAAAAGTTCGTACGGATGAAAATACTCCTGTTGCTTCAGCTTGTACGGTTTATCCTGGCGCAGAGTGGTATGAACGTGAAACGTATGATATGTATGGGATTTTATTTTCAGGACATCCGGATTTGAGACGGATTTTAACAGATTATGGGTTTGAGGGATATCCTTTACGAAAAGACTTTCCTGTGACAGGATTTGTTGAATGTCGTTATGATAATGAAGCAAAGAGGGTGATTTATGAGCCTGTTGTTTTGCGTCAAGAGATGCGTAATTTTGATTTTCTTTCTCCTTGGGAAGGAGGACAGTATACTTTGCCATGTGATGGAAAAGCGGATGAAAAATAATAATATTGGTTTTGATAAGGCATTATATTAGAGTACTGTATTTCTTAAATAATTAAATATTTTTTAGTATGATAGATCTTTTTGATATTTGATATGAAGTTTTTAAAAAAGCAAGGGGTTGATTGTGGCTGAGGTCAATGTTCGAAACTTTAATATCAATTTTGGTCCGCAGCATCCTGCCGCGCATGGGGTTTTGCGCATGGTTTTGGAGTTGGACGGTGAAGTTGTTGAGCGTGTAGATCCACATATTGGGTTATTGCATCGCGGTACCGAAAAATTAATGGAAACAAAAACTTATCTTCAAGCGGGTCCTTATCTAGATCGTTTGGATTATGTTGCTCCTATGAATCAGGAACATGCTTTTGTCCTTGCTATTGAAAAGTTATTGGATATTAAAGTTCCTAAAAGAGGGCAATTAATACGTGTTTTGTTTTCTGAAATTGGGCGTATTCTTAATCATTTGCTTAATGTAACGACACAGGCAATGGATGTTGGTGCTTTAACACCACCTCTTTGGGGGTTTGAGCAACGTGAAAGATTGATGATTTTTTATGAGCGTGCCTGTGGCGCACGTCTTCATGCAAATTATTTTCGTCCTGGTGGTGTGCATCAAGATTTACCAGAATCTTTAGTTGAAGATATAGGTAATTTTATTGATCCTTTTCTTGTTGCTCTTGGTAAACTTGATGCGCTTGTAACGCCAAATCGGATTTTTAAGCAGCGTAATGTGGATATTGGCGTGGTAACTATTGATGAAGCTTGGGCACGTGGTTTTTCTGGGGTTATGATTCGTGGGGCTGGTGTTCCATGGGATTTACGTAAAAGCCAACCTTACGAATGTTATGATGAAATGGAATTTGATATTCCTGTAGGTAAGAATAGCGATTGTTATGATCGTTATCTTATTCGTATGGAAGAAATGCGTCAATCAGCAAAAATTATGCGCCAATGTGTGGAGCGTTTGCTGAGTACTGAAAAAAATGGACCGGTTTCGAGCTTGGATCGCAAGATTGTACCACCGAAACGGAGTGAAATGAAAAGTTCGATGGAAGCACTGATTCATCATTTCAAGCTTTATACGGAAGGTTTTCATACGCCTCCTGGAGAAGTATATGTTGCTGTGGAAGCTCCGAAAGGGGAGTTTGGTGTTTATCTTGTTTCTGATGGAACCAATAAGCCTTATCGTGTAAAGTTGCGTGCTCCTGGGTTTGCGCATCTCCAAGCTATGGATTTTTTAACCAGAGGTCATATGCTGGCGGATGCTACAGCTATTTTGGGTTCGATTGATATTGTTTTTGGGGAGGTTGATCGCTAATGTCCGTACGCCGTCTTGCAGATGATGTTTATCAGCCCGCTGAGTTTTCTTTTACAAAAGAAAATCAGATATGGGTAAAAAATACTATAGAGAAATATCCTGTAGGGCGTGAGCAGTCTGCTGTAATTCCATTATTAATGCGTGCTCAAGAGCAAGATGGTTGGGTGACACGTGCCGCGATTGAGCATATTGCTCAGATTCTTTCCATGGCTTATATTCGTGTTCTGGAAGTTGCAACTTTTTACACTCAGTTTCAGCTTAAGCCTGTTGGAACAAAAGCGCATATTCAAGTTTGTGGTACGACCCCTTGTATGTTACGTGGATCTGGTGAATTGATTAAAGTTTGTCAGAAAAAAATTCATCATGAACCTTTTGTTACCAATCAGGATGGAACCTTATCATGGGAAGAGGTAGAATGTCTTGGTGCTTGTGTGAATGCTCCGATGGTTATGATTTTTAAAGATACTTATGAAGATCTTACAGCTGAGCGTCTTGAAGAAATTATTGATGCATTTGAAGCTGGGAAAGGTTCTGAGATAGCGGTTGGTCCGCAAAGTAGCCGTAAGTCGTCGGAACCGATTAGTGGTTTAACTTCTCTTATTGATGATGAGAAAGAAAAAAAGATCTCTCAAGTCTTCACCAAAAAAGGATAAGGAAAGAGTGGGAACATAATTAAGTATTTTTCTTGAAAAAATATTTTATTATTCTACCCATGATGACAACATTTAATGAAAAGTAAGAAGTCTTGAAAAGATATTTAAAAATTGCATTTGAGGAAAAGCGGAAAATGCTATGGGTAATAGAAAAAAAGGTGGGGTATGCTAGCTGATAAAGATCGTATCTTCACCAATCTGTATGGTTTAAAAGACAAATCATTAAAGGCTGCGATGTTGCGTGGGCATTGGAATGGTCTGAAAGAGATGATTGACAAAGGTCGTGATTGGATCATTGATGAGGTGAAGGCATCGGGTTTACGCGGTCGTGGTGGTGCTGGTTTTCCTACCGGAATGAAGTGGTCCTTTATGCCAAAGCAGAATGATGGTCGTCCTCATTATTTGGTTGTCAATGCCGATGAATCTGAACCTGGAACTTGTAAAGACCGTGATATTTTACGTCATGACCCCCATACTTTGATTGAAGGATGTGCAATCGCTACTTTTGCTATGGGAGCCAATGTTGCTTTTATTTATATTCGTGGTGAATATATTCGTGAACGTGAAGCGCTACAAGCTGCCGTTGATGAATGCTATGATGCAGGTTTACTTGGCAAAAAAACGAAATATGGGCATGCTTGTGATATTATTATTCATCATGGAGCTGGTGCTTATATTTGTGGTGAAGAAACAGCTCTTCTTGAAAGTCTTGAGGGAAAAAAGGGACAACCTCGGCTTAAACCACCATTTCCTGCCAATATGGGGATTTATGGCTGTCCAACAACAGTAAATAATGTAGAGTCCATTGCTGTTGTTCCAACGATTTTGCGGCGGGGTGCTTCGTGGTTTTCGTCAATCGGACGAGCAAATAATGTTGGAACGAAATTGTTTATGGTTTCAGGGCATGTTAATGCACCTTGTACATTTGAAGACGCTCTTGGTGTTTCATTCCGTGAATTAATTGAAAAACATACGGGTGGTGTTCGTGGTGGGTGGAATAATCTTTTAGCAGTTATTCCAGGGGGGGCTTCTTGTCCAGTCGTCCGTGGTGAGGATATGATCGATGCGATCATGGATTTTGATGGGATGCGAGATGTCGGGTCTTCTTTTGGCACGGGGGGAATGATTGTTATGGATAAATCAACCGATATTATCAAGGCAATTTGGCGTATAGCTGCTTTTTTCAAGCACGAGAGTTGTGGTCAGTGTACTCCGTGTCGTGAGGGGACGGGTTGGATGATGCGTCTTTTAGGGCGTATGGTTGAGGGAAGAGCACAAAAACGCGAGATTGATCTTTTGTTTGAAGTGTCTAAACAGGTTGAAGGACACACTATTTGTGCGCTTGGTGATGCTGCCGCATGGCCTGTACAGGGGTTGATACGTAATTTTCGTCCGGAAATCGAGCGTAGAATTGATGAATACACGCGAAATGTAGTCCAAAGCAAAAACATTGCTTTAGAAGCAGTAGGATAGAAGATTTTTTAAAGAGCAGCCGAATGCAAATTTTAAGTGGGTTATCCGCAGGTTGGATGGGTGATGATAAATATCAAAGTTGATGGCAAAGAGATTGAAGTTCCTGATTACTACACGTTGCTTCAGGCTGCTGAGGCGGCTGGGGCAGAAATTCCACGTTTTTGTTTTCATGAATCTTTGTCAATTGCTGGAAATTGTCGTATGTGTTTGGTTGAGGTTAAGGGTGGTCCTCCAAAACCTCAGGCTTCTTGTGCTATGGGGGTTCGTGATTTACGATTAGGGCCTAACGGTGAAGCACCTGAGATTTTTACCAATACGGCGATGGTAAAAAAAGCACGTGAAGGTGTTATGGAATTTCTTCTCATTAATCATCCTTTGGATTGTCCAGTGTGTGATCAAGGGGGAGAATGCGATCTTCAAGATCAAGCAATGCTTTATGGACGAGATTGTTCTCGTTATACAGAAAATAAGCGTGCTGTAGAAGATAAATATATTGGACCTCTTGTCAAAACTGTCATGACACGGTGTATTCATTGTACACGGTGTGTTCGTTTTACAACGGAAGTTGCAGGTATTTCTGAGCTTGGTTTGATCGGTCGTGGTGAAGATGCTGAAATTACGACGTATCTTGAAAAAGCTATGACATCTGAATTACAGGGAAATGTTATTGATCTTTGTCCGGTGGGAGCTTTAACTTCAAAACCTTATGCGTTTCATGCTCGTTCGTGGGAATTGGTAAAAACGGAATCGATTGATGTGATGGATGCGCTTGGTAGTGCGATCCGTATTGATAGTCGTGGCCGTGAAGTTATGCGGATTATGCCGCGTACGAATGAAGATGTAAATGAGGAATGGATCTCTGATAAAACGCGTTTTATTTGGGATGGATTACGGACTCAGCGGCTTGATAGGCCATATGTGCGCAAAGAAGGAAAGCTTCAACCTGTCAGTTGGACAGAAGCTTTTGCAAAAATTAAAATGGTGGTTTCTAAAACCTTGCCAGAAAAAATTGGAGCGATTGCTGGAGATCTCGCGTCTGTTGAGGAAATGTACGCACTTAAAACATTGCTTCTTTCATTGGGCTCAACGCTTTTTGATTGTCGCCAAAGAGGGGGGGCTTTATCGCCTGAGTTTGGGCGTTCGAGTTATATTTTTAATCCTACAATTGCAGGTATTGAACAGGCTGATGCACTGCTTATTGTGGGATCTAATCCACGTCATGAAGCGGCTGTTTTAAATGCGCGTATTTTTAAGCGCCAACGGATGGGAAATTTTCCTATTGCATTAATTGGAGAGAAAGTCGATTTACGTTATCCTTATTCTTATCTTGGATCTGGGAGTGATACATTAACGACACTTATTCGTGGAGAGGATGTTTTTTTTAATGTCTTAAAAGAAGCGAAGAGGCCCCTTATTCTTATCGGAGAGGGGGCTGTTTCAGGAAATGAAGGTTTATCTGTTTTAAAAAGTCTTGCTAAATTAGCTGACAATATTGGTGCTCTTAGTGAAGAATGGAATGGGTTTGGGGTTCTTCATAATGCAGCATCGATTGTTGGAGGATTGGACATAGGCTTTACTTCTAAACTTGGGGTTGCAAATATTCTTAAAACCTGTGAAGTTTTATTTTTACTTGGTGCTGATGAAGTAGAATTAGCCAATACAAAAGCTTTTACAGTTTATATTGGTAGCCATGGTGATAATGGTGCACATGCTGCTGATGTTATTTTGCCTGCATCTGCTTACACTGAAAAATCAGGGCTTTATGTGAATACAGAAGGACGTGTTCAAATGACAAATCGGGCTGGTTTTGCTCCAGGTGAAGCAAAAGAAGATTGGGCTATTTTGCGTGCTTTATCGGATATTTTAGGACAAAGGCTCCCTTTTGATTCTCTTTCTCAATTAAGACAATGCTTGTTTAATGATTATCCACACCTTTGTGCTGTTGATGATATAGTACCTTCTGATATAAGTGGTCTTAAGGCGCTTGGTTCAAAAATGGTTTCTCTAGAGAGTCAAATTTTTACTTCTATAGTTAAAGACTTTTATTTAACAAATCCGATAGCACGTGCTTCTGCTGTTATGGCTGAATGTTCATCTCTTACAAAAAACCGTGCTACGCAAACTGTAAAGTAAGGCAAAGGAAAAGGAATAATGATGTATGATTTCTTTATGACTTGGCTGTTGCCATTACTCATTATAGTTGGAAAAACACTTCTTCTTTTGGTCGTTCTTTTGATCTTAGTTGCTTATCTTCTTTACGCAGATAGAAAGATTTGGGCTGCGGTACAATTGCGTCGTGGACCAAACGTTGTTGGTCCATGGGGTTTGTTACAGTCTTTTGCAGATTTAATTAAATTTGTTGTTAAGGAGCCTATTATCCCTGCAGGTGCAAATAAGGGTGTTTTTCTTTTGGCTCCTTTTGTTTCAGCGACACTTGCTTTATCAACTTGGGCTGTTATTCCTGTCAATGAGGGCTGGGAAGTTGCAAAAATTAATGTTGGTTTGCTTTATATCTTGGCTATTTCATCTCTTGAAGTTTACGGTGTCATTATGGGGGGGTGGGCGTCAAACTCTAAATATCCTTTCTTAGGAGCCCTTCGTTCGGCGGCACAGATGGTTTCTTATGAGGTTTCAATTGGGTTTGTGCTTGTAACCGTCATTTTAGTGAGTGGTTCATTGGATCTTACAACAATTGTTCATAAACAAAGTTCTGGAATTGGTACAACTCTTGGTCTTCCTTTTAACAGCTTTCTCGATTGGAACTGGTTGGTCCTTTTTCCAATGTTTATTATATTTTTTATTTCTGCGCTCGCAGAGACAAACCGTCCTCCTTTTGATTTGGTTGAAGCTGAATCTGAACTTGTAGCTGGTCATATGGTAGAATATTCTTCAACGCCTTACATGCTTTTCTTTCTTGGTGAATATGTTGCGATTGTTTTAATGTGCGCATTAACAACCATTCTATTTTTAGGCGGTTGGCTGCCACCCTTAGATGTTTGGTGGCTTAATTGGGTTCCTGGTATCATTTGGTTTGTTTTAAAAGTCTGTTTTGTATTTTTTTGGTTTGCTATGGTTAAAGCATTTGTTCCACGTTATCGCTATGATCAGCTCATGCGGCTTGGTTGGAAGGTTTTTCTTCCTCTCTCACTAGCAATGGTTGTGATAACTGCTGCTTTTTTAAAGTTTACGGATTTCGTTTAAGAGGAGATTTTACGATGTCAGGTTTTATTCATGCGGCAAAGTCACTTCTTCTATTGGAATTTGTGAGTGCTTTTTTCTTAGCCATGCGTCAATTTTTTTCACCAAAGCCCACGATTAATTATCCTTATGAAAAAGGTTTTGTATCTCAGCGTTTTCGCGGTGAGCATGCATTGCGTCGCTATCCAAATGGTGAAGAACGGTGTATTGCTTGTAAATTATGTGAAGCAATTTGCCCTGCGCAAGCGATTACAATTGAGGCTGGACCGCGACGTAATGATGGTACGCGTAGAACTGTTCGTTATGATATCGATATGGTTAAGTGTATCTACTGCGGTTTTTGTCAAGAGGCTTGTCCGGTAGAGGCTATTGTTGAAGGTCCAAATTTTGAATTTGCAACAGAAACGCGTGAAGAACTCTATTATGATAAAGAAAAGCTTTTAATGAATGGAGATCGTTGGGAGCGAGAAATTGCTCGAAATATATTGATGGATGCGCCTTATCGTTAAGTGTATCGTTAAATGAGGTGTCGGATATTTTTCCGATAAATTGTAATCTGGTATGAAGTTTATACCAATTGTTTGAATATTTGAGGAGAAGCCTATGCTAACAGATCTAGCGGCGGCATTTTTCTATTTGTTTGCTTTTATTATGCTAACAAGTGCAGTTATTGTTATTACAGCACGCAATCCAGTGCATTCTGTTTTGTTTTTAATCCTCGCATTTTTTAATGCAGCGGCTTTATTTTTGCTTGCAGGAGCAGAGTTTTTAGGGCTTATTCTGCTTGTTGTGTATGTTGGAGCTGTCGCTGTTTTATTTTTATTTGTCGTTATGATGCTTGACGTTGATTTTGCTGAATTAAAGAGTGGAACTCTTCGGTATGCTCCTATTGGAGCTCTTATTGGTGTTATTATCGCTGTAGAATTGATTGTTGTTTTTGTGAGTAGCTATTTTTCTCCAGACTTGAGAACGCATGTTACCCAACCAATGCCAGATTTAGCGCAGCGAACAAATACACAAGCATTAGGTGATATTCTCTATACGGATTATGTTTTTTATTTTCAAATTGCTGGAATGATTTTATTGGTTGCAATGATTGGGGCTATTGTTTTAACACTTCGTCATAAATTAGGAGTAAAGCGGCAATCTATTGCGGAGCAAGTTTCTAGAACGGTAGAAAGTGCCATTGAAATCAAACAAGTTGAATCAGGCAAAGGTATGTAAGGGGGGCTATGTAGATGTATATTGATATTACACATTATCTCACTGTTTCTGCTTTGATGTTTACAATTGGTATTGCTGGAATTTTTCTCAACAGAAAAAACGTAATTATTATCTTGATGTCCATTGAGCTTATATTGCTTTCAGTTAATCTCAATTTTGTTGCATTTTCAGCATTTCTTCATGATCTCGTTGGTCAGATATTCGCTTTATTTGTCTTAACCGTAGCAGCTGCTGAAGCTGCCATTGGTTTAGCAATTCTAGTCGTTTTTTTCCGTAATCGTGGTTCCATTGCGGTTGAAGATGTTAATGTAATGAAAGGCTAACCAGTGATGTATTATACGATTGTCTTTCTTCCGCTTTTGGGTTTTTTAATTGCTGCACTAGGTGGAAAAACGATAGGAGATCGTGCGAGTGAATTGATAACATGTAGCTTTATGCTTGTTGTTGCCATATTATCGTGGATAGCATTTTTCAGTATTGCACTTGGTCATATTCCAGCGATTGATGTCTTGGTATTACATTGGCTTACTATTGGTGACTTAAGCTTTAATTGGGCTTTACATGTTGATGTATTAACAGCTGTCATGCTTATTGTTGTGAACAGTGTTTCGGCATTGGTACATATTTATTCAATTGGTTATATGCACCATGACCCTTCAAGGTCTCGTTTTTTTTCTTATCTTTCTTTGTTTACATTTATGATGCTTATGTTGGTCACATCCAATAATTTGATTCAGATGTTTTTTGGATGGGAAGGTGTCGGACTTGCTTCTTATTTACTCATTGGTTTTTGGTTTCAGCGTGATTCTGCTAATAAGGCCGCAATGAAAGCTTTTGTAGTTAATCGTGTTGGAGACTTTGGTTTTCTCTTAGGAATCTTTAGTATTTTTGTTTTATTCCAATCGGTTGATTTTGCTTCCATTTTTGCAAAAGCTGCAAACAATAACTTTATACAAAATATGACATTTTTAGGTTGGCAATTTGATGGGCAGACGGCAATTACCATTACATGCCTTTTATTATTTATTGGTGCGATGGGAAAATCAGCACAATTTCTTTTACATACTTGGCTGCCTGATGCAATGGAAGGACCAACCCCTGTATCAGCGCTTATTCATGCCGCTACAATGGTAACGGCTGGTGTTTTTATGGTTGCGCGTATGTCGCCAATTTTTGAACTTTCTTCAACTGCTTTGACCGTGATTATTATTGTTGGAGCAACAACAGCGTTTTTTGCAGCAACTGTGGGGTTGGTGCAGAATGATATTAAACGTGTTATTGCTTATTCTACATGCTCTCAGCTCGGTTATATGTTTGTGGCTTTAGGTGTTGGAGCTTATGGCGCTGCTGTCTTTCATCTTTTTACGCATGCTTTTTTTAAAGCCTTATTGTTTCTTGGTGCAGGTTCTGTCATTCATGCTGTATCTGATGAACAAGATATGCGAAAAATGGGTGGGTTACGCAAACATATAAAAGTCACCTATTGGATGATGATGGTCGGGACCATTGCATTGACAGGTGTTGGAATTCCAGGAACACTTTTCGGGACTGCAGGTTTTTTCTCAAAAGATGCGATTATAGAGTCTGCTTTTGTATCCCATAATATTGCTTCAGGATATGCTTTTTATCTTCTTGTTTTTTCAGCTTTATTAACAAGTTTCTATTCATGGCGGCTTATCTTTATGACATTCCATGGTAAACCACGGGCAACAGTTGATGTTATGCATCATGTTCATGAATCACCTCCAGTTATGTTGATTCCACTCTTTCTTTTATCTATTGGAGCAATATTTTCTGGTGTCGTTTTCCAACCTTACTTTTTTGGTGACTTGTATAATGCTTTTTGGAAGGGAGCATTATTTACAAGCAGCCACAATCACATTCTTCATGATGCCCACCATGTCTTTAATTGGGTAAAATGGTCGCCATTTATAGCGATGGTTCTTGGGTTTATTTTAGCTTATTTATTTTATGTTTCTATTCCATCTCTTCCTAAGAAAATGGTTCGTATTATGCCAGGAGCATATAATTTTCTTTACCAAAAATGGTATTTCGATCAATTATATAACTTTTTGTTTGTTCGTCCTACCTTTAGAATTGGTTCTTTTCTTTGGAAAGTGGGAGACGGTAAGATTATTGATGGTCTAGGTCCTAATGGTATCGCAGCGCGTGTTGTTGATATTACAAATAGAATTGTTCGATTGCAAACAGGCTATCTTTACCACTATGCATTTGCAATGCTTATCGGCGTTGCATTACTCATTACATGGATGATGATCGGGGGCGTAAACTAATGACCGATTGGCCTATTCTTTCTACGGTTACATTTTTGCCACTTGTTGGTGTGCTTCTGATTTTGTTTATCAAAGATGATAGTGAAGTAGCACGCCATAATATACGTAATGTTGCATTTTTTACGACTTTATTTGTTTTTATTATTTCTTTAATTATTTGGATAGGATTTGATTCTAGCAACCCAAATTTTCAAATGGTTGAAAAGTCCAGTTGGTTAGGAGGGGGCATTAGCTATCATATGGGGGTTGATGGTATTTCTATTCTTTTTGTTGTTCTCTCGGCTTTTCTTTTGCCTTTTTGTATTTTAGCAAGTTGGGAAAATGTTAAAGAGAGATTAAAGGCTTATATGATTGCATTTCTTCTTCTAGAAGTTGCGATTATTGGCGTTTTTTGTGCTCTTGATGCAATGCTATTCTATGTTTTTTTTGAAGGCAGCCTTATTCCAATGTTTATCATTATAGGTGTATGGGGTGGAGCACGTCGTGTTTATGCAAGTATAAAGTTTTTCTTATATACTTTACTTGGTTCAGTGCTTATGCTGGTTGCTCTTATGGCTATGTATTGGGAGGCTGGGACACTTGATATACCAACTTTACTCAATTACCAGTTTCCTGCTCATATGCAAATATGGTTATGGCTTGCATTTTTTGCTTCTTTCGCAGTTAAAATGCCAATGTGGCCAGTTCATACATGGCTCCCTGATGCTCACGTGGAAGCACCGACAGCGGGTTCCGTTATTTTAGCTGGTGTCTTACTCAAATTAGGTGGGTATGGTTTTCTTCGTTTTTCTTTGCCTATGTTTCCTATCGCTTCAGCAGATTTTGCACCTTTGATTTTTACATTATCGCTTATCGCTATTATTTATACGTCGTTGGTTGCACTTGTTCAAAATGACATCAAAAAGCTTATTGCTTATTCTTCAATAGCGCATATGGGGTATGTGACAATGGGCATTTTTTCTGCGAATGAACAAGGGATACAAGGGGCTATTTATCAGATGCTATCCCATGGAATTGTTTCAGCAGCGTTGTTTCTTTGTGTTGGGGTTATCTATGATCGCTTGCATACACGTGAAATTTCAGCGTTTGGTGGTTTAGTGAATAATATGCCTAAATATGCTGTTGTTTTCTTAATTTTTACTATGGCAAATGTTGGTTTGCCTGGAAGCTCAGGATTTTTGGGTGAATTTTTAACCTTAATAGGTGTTTTTCAAGTAAATAAATTGGTTGTTGTTTTAGCAACAACAGGTGTTATCTTATCGGCAGCCTATGCCCTTTATCTTTACCGGCGTGTGGTGTTTGGTTCCTTGGATAAAGAGAATTTAAAAGTATTAATAGATCTTTCTTTAAGAGAAAAATTCATCCTTTATCCAATGGTTATTCTTACAATATTCTTTGGTATCTATCCAACGCCTATTCTTAAAGCAACGGCGTTTTCCGTAGAAACCCTCATCAATAAACTGCACTAGATAAGGGAAGAACGCACATGCAAACTGAAATAATAGCGCAATTAGTCTTAATTCTTCCGGAGCTTTTAATCGCATTAGGAGCTGTCGTGTTGCTTATGATTGGTGTTTATTCCAATACACGTGCTTCTTTAACAGTGACAGGTTTAGCCATGGCACTTCTTGTGGCAACCATTATTATTCTTATAGTTTTTCCGAAAAATGGTTCATTTCAAACCAATGCGCTCGTTATCGATTCCTTTAGTCGTTATATGAAAATTTTAATGCTTATTGGTGCACTCTTTTCTCTTATCATGTCTGTTGGTTTTGCCAATGCACAAAAGTTTAATATATTTGAATTTCCAGTGCTTGTTCTTTTAGCAACCCTTGGAATGATGTTTATGATTTCAGCGGGTAATATGCTGTCACTTTATATGGGGTTAGAACTGCAATCTTTAGCTTTATATGTTTTAGCAGCGATTAATCGTAATAATGTAAAATCTTCTGAAGCCGGTATAAAATACTTTGTTTTAGGAGCATTATCTTCAGGATTGCTGCTTTATGGTATTTCATTGCTTTATGGTTTTACGGGTCAAATTGGTTTTCACGAAATTGCTGTTGCTTTAAAAAGTGAAAATTTGCAATTGGGAGTTATCTTTGGAATTGTTTTTATTTTAGCTGGTTTGGCTTTCAAAATTTCTGCTGTTCCATTTCATATGTGGACACCTGATGTTTATGAAGGAGCGCCAACACCGATTACAGCATTTTTTGCTGGTGCCCCTAAAGTTGCTGCAATGGCTTTAATCATCCGTATTATTGTGATGACCTTTATTCCCCTAGGGCATGTTGATAATGTGATGCCTGCATGGCAACAAATTTTGGTCTTCATGGCGATTGCATCAATGATACTTGGTGCATTTGCTGCAATTGGTCAAAATAACATTAAGCGATTAATGGCTTATTCGTCGATCAGTCATATGGGCTATGCACTTGTTGGTTTATCTGCTGGAGATATGCTAGGAATAAAAAGTGTTATTCTTTATATGACGATTTATCTTGGAATGACGATTGGCTCGTTTGCTTTTATTCTTGGAATGCGCTCTCAGAATGGCAATGTTGAAAATATTTATGATCTTTCAGGGTTAGCAAAGACAAATCCGTTTATGGCTATTGTTATGACAATACAGCTTTTCTCGTTAGCCAGTGTACCACCTATGGCTGGTTTTTTTGGGAAGTGGTATACATTTTCTGCTGCTGTCCATGCTGGTCTGACGCCACTTGCAGTCGTTGGGATGATAGCATCTGTCGTTGGAGCTTTTTACTATTTACGAGTCATTAAAATTATGTGGTTTGATGACGCAAAAGCGCATTTTGTTGCTTTATCGAATGAGCTTCAATTTTGTCTCGGTCTTTCTGCATTGTTTATTTTATTTTATACACTTTTTGGAGTTTGGTTTGCTGAATTAGCAGAAAAAGCAGCAGCTGCATTGTTTTAATGAATATGGTTTATATTTTATCAGATTTTGCTCAAGAACAAGGATACACTATTGAAGTGTACGATAGTGTTGACTCAACAAATCTCATTGCGCAACGAAAAGCGCAAACTGGTCATCAAGGTAATCTTTGGATTGTTGCACAAGAACAATCACAGGGAAGAGCAAGAAGAGGGAGGACTTGGTCTAGTCCCAAAGGGAACCTTTATTCTAGTCTTCTATTAATTGATGATATTGTTCATCAAACTGCAGCTCAACTTGGTTTTGTTGCTGGAATAAGTGTGGCAGAGGCAATAAAACAATTGATAAAAGATGAAAAGCAGACAGACAATATTGTGAGTTTAAAATGGCCAAACGATATTTTGCTCAGAGGAGCAAAAAGCTCTGGAGTTTTGCTTGAGATTTTAAAATTGTCATCACAACAATATGCATTGGTTATTGGTATTGGAATAAATGTGAAATATAATTATGAAAATGCACCCTATCCCACTTCAAGCTTAAAGAATATCGGTTTGCATATTGAAGCAGAACAATTATTTACGGTTTTGACGGAGTATTTTTCTAAAAATTACCTTCTTTGGAAACAACCAAAAGGATGTGAAATAATCCGAAAAAAATGGCTTTTATATTCTGCTCACCTTGGGAAACATGTCAAAGTGGTGAATGATGAAAAAGTCATTGAGGGTGTTTTTGATGGTCTTGATAGTGATTTTAACTGCATCATAAAGCAAAAAAATGGTCAGACAGCCATTATAACAGCTGGAGATGTTCATTTTGGTTCGGCTGCTTCTATTAATGCAGGTCGTTATTAAAAAATTATTTTACCATCAGATACCTTAATGATTTTGGGAGATGTTTATGGTTGCAGCCAATAAGAATGAATTTGTTTTTTTACCTCTGGGAGGTGTAGGTGAAATAGGGATGAATTTAGCTGCTTACGGATTTGGTCCCCAACATCTTCGTGAATGGCTGCTGGTTGATATGGGAATTAGTTTTGCTGGTTCTGAATTACCAGGAGTCGACCTTGTTTTTCCTGATATTCGTTTTCTAGAAAGTGAAAAACATAATATACGGGGTCTTGTTTTAACACATGCACACGAAGATCATTATGGGGCCGTTCTTGATTTATGGCCAAAGTTACAAGTTCCAATTTACTGTACGCCTTTTACTGCAGGATTATTGGAAACTAAAAAACAATTAGATTTTGAATCTCAAAAAATTTTACTCAATATTTTTCAAGCTGGTGATTGTTTTCAGGTAGGTTCCTTTGCTGTAGAGTCTATAGCTGTTAACCATTCAATACCAGAATCTGTATCTTTAGCAATTACAACCTCTTTGGGGACTGTGATTCATACTGGTGATTGGAAAATTGATCATACTCCTTCACTTGGGGCTGTGACGGATGAAAAAAGATTTCGTGCGTTAGGAAAAAAAGGTGTTTTAGCATTACTTTGTGATTCTACAAATGCGTGTCGGGATGGTATATCTCCATCAGAGCAGCAGGTTCAAGCCAGTCTTTCTGAGATTATTTCCAAAGCTGAAGGGCGCGTTGCAATAGCAACTTTTTCTTCTAATATTGGTCGGATACGTTCTATTGCTCTTGCAGCTGAAGCTGCTGGACGTAAAGTGCTTGTTATTGGGCGTTCCCTTAAGCGAAGTATTATGGTTGCACAAGAACTTGGTTATATGAATGGTTTAGCACCATTTGTAACGGAAGATGATTATGGTTACATCTCGCGAAAAGATCTTGTTTTAATTGTTACAGGGAGCCAAGGTGAGCCATGTGCTGCTTTGGCTAAACTGTCACGTGATGGAATGAGAAATATTGCACTTTCTGCTGGTGATACCGTTATTTATTCATCACGAAGTATTCCAGGAAACGAAAAAGCGATTATTGAGGTACAAAATCGTTTCATTGATTTGGGTATTGAAATTATTACGAATGAAGATGCACTTGTTCATGTTTCAGGTCATCCCCGTCGTTCAGAACTTTTACAGATGTATGATTGGGTAAAACCACAGATACTTGTTCCTGTACATGGGGAAGCAATGCATCTTAAGGCTCAAGCAACTTTAGCACGTCAAGCGGGTATTAAAATTGTTACAGATATCAGAAATGGACATATGTTACGTTTTGCACCAGAGCCTGTAGAAGTTGTTGATCAAGTTCCTGTTGGCCGCATCTATAAGGATGGTTGCCTAATTGGAGATGAAAATGAACTAGGGATTCGTGAACGTCGCAAACTAAGTTATGCTGGTCATGTTACTATTTCTCTCCATATAAATAGTAAGCATGAATTATTAGGGGATATAGGTCTAACAACATTCGGGTTACCTGAAAGCAATGGAAAGGGAGAAAGTTTAAAAGATATTCTTTTAGATATTGTAGAAAATACAGTTTATAATATCCCACGCATGAAACAGAAAAATAATGAACTTATTCGAGAGGCAACACGACGTGCTGTGAGAGCGGCTGTTCATGAAATTTGGCAAAAAAAACCTATCTGTACAGTTTTTTTACATCGGTCAAAATAAGGAACTTTCATATTACGTTATTTAAAAAGAGAAGAGCATTTTTATTTTATTGCTAAATAAGAAAAATAGAGAATAAAGCCCAATAAATTTTTAAATAATAAGATCGTTATATTTGAAAGTATTCAGAATGCGGATATAGATGAATAGAGGGTGTGATAAATTGTTTCGATATGATAGGTGTGATTAGGAGTTAATTATTTCAATGCGTCTTTCTCAATATTTCCTTCCACTTTTAAAAGAGAATCCTAAAGAAGCAGAAATTGTTTCTCATCGCTTCATGTTACGCGCTGGAATGATTCGACAACAAACATCAGGGATTTATTCTTGGCTTCCTTTGGGAAAAAAAGTGCTTGATAAAGTTTGTAGAATTATTCGTGAGGAGCAAGAACGTGCGGGTGCAATAGAAATATTGATGCCTACAATTCAATCTTCTGATCTTTGGCGTAAAAGCGGTCGTTATGATGATTATGGTTTGGAAATGCTTCGCATTAAAGATCGTCAAAAGCGTGATTTACTTTATGGTCCAACCAATGAAGAGATGGTAACAGATATTTTTCGTTCATATGTTCGTTCTTATAAAGATCTTCCACTTAATTTGTATCATATTCAATGGAAATTTCGTGATGAAATTCGCCCACGTTTTGGTGTGATGCGGGCACGGGAATTTTTAATGAAAGATGCTTATTCTTTTGATCTTGATTATGAAGGCTCTAAAACATCTTATAATCGTATGTTTGTTGCTTATTTACGCACTTTTTCTCGTCTTGGCTTAAAAGCAATCCCTATGCGTGCAGATACAGGTCCAATAGGGGGGAAACTCAGTCATGAATTTATCATTTTGGCTGAAACGGGAGAGAGCGCTATCTTCTGTGATAAACAATTTCTTGAACTTACTGTTCCTGATAGTTCAATCGATTTTAGTGATAAAGCTGTTTTAGATGATATTGTTAAACAATGGACATCTTTTTATGCAGCGACGGAAGAAATGCATAATGAAGAGGAGTGGGCTAAAGTTTCTGATCATAGTCGTCTTTCAGCGCGTGGTATTGAAGTCGGGCATATTTTCCACTTTGGTACGAAATATTCTGCTCCAATGGGAGCAAAAGTTATGGGACAAGATGGAAAAGAGCATGTAGTCTCTATGGGATCTTATGGTATTGGACCTTCGCGTCTTGTTGCGGCCGCTATAGAGGCTTCTCATGATGAAAATGGTATTATTTGGCCAAAGTCGATGGCACCGTTTGATTTTGGGATTATCAATATGAAATCCGATGATGAAAAATGCACGAAGGCATGTGAGTTTCTCTATCAGGGATTAAAGGAGGCTGGTTTTGATCCATTATTAGATGATAGAAATGAACGTCCTGGATCAAAATTTGCAACAATGGATTTGATTGGTTTGCCAACGCAAATCATTGTTGGTCCTAACAGCATTGCACAAAATGAAGTTGAAATTAAAGATCGAAAAACAGGTGTAAAAAAATCTCTAAAGGTTGAAGATGTACTCAGCCAACTTTCTATGAATTAATAGGAAATGTTATGAAGAGGCTGAAAGACAAATGGTTTTCATCTTATGAGTGGATGATCGCTTTTCGTTATATGATTCCCAATAAAAAACATGTCGTTGCATCTGTTATTTCAATTATTTCTCTTATTGGGATTATGTTGGGCGTATTTGCTCTGGTTGTTGTTATGGCGGTGATGAATGGCTTTCGTACAGAGCTTCTCAATCGTATTCTTGGTATGAATGGGCATCTTATTGTTCAAACAGTTGATTCTGGTTTTTCTGATTATAAGACTCTTATTTCTTCTTTAGAATCTACAAATGGTGTAAAGTTTGCTTTGCCTGTTATTGAAGGTCAAGCGCTTGTTCAAGGTGAAGTTCAAGGTGGCTCTGGCGCATTAGTTCGTGGTATGCGCAAACAAGATCTAGAAAAGCTTAAAACAGTCTCTCAAAACATTAAATTAGGATCGATTTCTCGGTTTGATGAAGAAGAAGGTGTTGCAATTGGAAGTGGCTTAGCAGAAAAATTGGGGCTGACAGTTGGAAGAGATATTCGTATTATTACTCCAGATGGTGATGAGACTCCTTTTGGCGTTACCCCACGCGTGAAAGCTTATAGAGTCGTTGCTATTTTTGAAGTTGGTATGTCTGAATATGATTCAATATTTATCTTTATGCCTCTCCATGAAGCACAAATGTTTTTTAATTTGGGAGATAAGGTTCAGTCTTTAGAATTATTTCTAAATTATCCTGATGCTGTTGATCAAATAAAACCTGTTGTAGAAAAAACAGTTGATCAACAGGTCTATTTAATTGATTGGCGTACACGCAATCAGGCTTTTTTTTCAGCCTTACAGATTGAACGAAATGTTATGTTTTTCATTCTTTCTCTGATCGTTCTTGTTGCTGCTTTAAATATTATTTCAGGGCTGATTATGCTTGTAAAAGATAAAAGTCATGATATTGCGATTTTACGCACGATGGGGGCTCAACAGAGTGCGATTTTGCGTATATTTATCATTACAGGAATGATGATTGGTTTTATTGGAACTATATTGGGTTTAGTTTTAGGTGTTATCGCGACCGCGAATATTAATCATATCCAAGACTTTATATCTTGGTTATTTAATGTCGACGTTTTTAATCCTCAACTTTATTTTTTAACAAAATTGCCTGCACAAATTGACTGGAAACAGACAATCTTGGTTGCTATGATGGCTTTATTTTTGTCGTTTCTTGCTGCTCTCATTCCGGCATGGCGTGCTGCTAAGCTAGATCCCGTACAAGCTTTGAGGTATGAATAATGACAGCTATTTTAGAGCTTGTAGAGATTGAAAGACACTTTTTCGAGAGTCATAAGCCGCTTATTGTTTTAGATAAAGCGAATTTTATTCTTAATCGTGGAGAGCTTGTCGCACTTGTTGCACCATCTGGTGCTGGAAAATCAACACTTCTTCATATTGCTGGATTATTAGAAAAACCAACAGCTGGTGATGTGATGTTACGGGGTGTTTCTTGTGCAAAGCGCTCTGATAGTGAGCGAACAGCTATAAGACGAAATGATATTGGTTTTGTTTATCAATTTCATCATTTACTTCCAGAGTTTACGGCGTTAGAAAATGTCATGGTACCGCAAATGATAGCAGGATTAAAAAAATCCATAGCAGAAGATCGTGCGCGCAAATTATTGACGTATCTGCGTATTTCTCATCGTGCTAACCATCGTCCCTCAGAGTTATCGGGAGGAGAACAACAACGTGTTGCTATTGCACGTGCAGTAGCAAATGGCCCTTCGGTTCTTTTGGCTGATGAACCTACAGGAAATCTTGATCCAGTAACTTCAGCTTATGTCTTTCAAGCTTTGTCTATCCTTGTTCGTCAGTCGGGTCTTTCTGCTCTTATTGCAACACATAATTACGCTTTGGCTAAGCAAATGCATCGTCGAATTACACTTAAAGAACAAAAGATTATAGAACTTCCTTAAAAGCAAGGTACAAATTTTATACGACTAATTGAATAGTTTATATTACTTTATTCAAGGAGATTTTTTATGACAGTTTTTGTCGTTGACAAAAATCAATTAGATGTGCGTCGTCGTCGATTGATTTTTCGTGCATGGCATCGCGGTATTCGTGAAATGGATCTCATTTTTGGACATTATGTCGATGCTCATATTGCTGAAATGAATGATAAAACGCTCTCTGAACTTGAATATATTATGTCTTTTGATGATCGTGATTTACTCACATGGATTACTGGAGAAGTTTTGCCACCCTCTGAAGTTGATAGTCCACTTTTTCGTGATATTGCCAATTATCGTATTTGCTTAAGTTATTAATCCTGATGCCTATATTTAAAAAAATTGTTATTCCCAAAAATAATTCTGTTCGTATGATTTTTGATGGAGTTCCTGATGGATTTGAAGCCTTTGCGCTTGCTAAATTAAGTTCAGAAATTGCACAAGGTAAACCACTCATCTATGTTGTCCGCGACGGAACAAAAATTGTTCATTTACAACAAGTTTTAAATTTTATTGAGCCCAATTTACCCATACTTCAATTTCCTGCATGGGATTGTTTGCCTTATGATCGTGTGTCACCAGGAATTGCTGTTATGGCACGTCGACTATCAGCATTGGCACACATAGCAAATTTACGTAAAGATCCACATCCTGCAATTATATTAACAACAGCAAATGCGATTATGCAAAAGTTACCTCCTCGTGAAATGATAGAAGCTCAGCTTATTCACGCACGTGTTGGCCAGCGCAATAACATGGGAAATCTTATTCAGTTTTTAGAAACCAATGGTTTTGAACGCGTTACGGTTGTCCGTGATGTTGGTGAGTTTGCTGTAAGAGGAGGAATACTTGATATCTTTTCTCCCATGGATGTTGAACCTTTACGTCTTGATTTTTTTGGAGATACCCTAGAAAGTATCCGCATATTTGATCCAGAAAGTCAAAGGACAACAGGTCAAAAAACTGAACTTTTATTACAGGCAATGAGTGAGGTTGTTCTTACACCAGAACGCATAAGCCGTTTTAAGAGCAATTATACCCGTACATTTGGTGTATCACAAAAAAATAACATGCTTTATGAAGCAATTGCTCAAGGTCGGCGTTTTGCCGGTATGGAACATTGGCTTCCATTTTTTTATGAAAACCTTGATAGTTTTTTTGACCATTGTGGTAACTTACCGATAGTTTTTGAGCATCTCATAGAAGAAGCCTTCATTGAGCGCTATCGTCTTATTGAGGACTATTATAACGCGCGCAAAGAGCGCGAAAATGATGAAAAAAATTCTACTTCTTATCACCCAATAGATCCTAGTCTTTTCTATTTAACGCCAGAGCGTGTTTTGGAGGGTGTGCAACAATCTTCACAGCGTATTGATTTTTCGCCTTTTAATATTCCACAAAGTTTGGAAAAAACTGTTATTCACACCAATGTTAAACAGGGATATGATTTTGTAAAAGAGCGTAATGCGCAGGAAAAAAATGTTTTTTCAAGTGTTGTTGATCATATCGCATCTTTACGCACTGCTGGTAAAAAAGTGCTTTTAGCGTGTTGGAGTGAAGGATCTCTCAATCGTTTGCTACAAGTTCTCGATGAGCATGGATTGAAAAAAATAGATGTTGCAAAATCCTTGCAAACTGTCAAAGCAACACCACGAGATCGCATATTAGCAGCTGTTATCATGATAGAACATGGTTTTGAGGCTGAAGATTTGGCTGTTATAGCAGAGCAAGATATCCTTGGCGATCGTTTTATAAGATCGCCAAAGCGGCGTAAAAATAACACAAATTTTATTTCTGAAATTTCTGCTTTAAATTCTGGTGATATTATTGTGCATATCGACCACGGTATTGGCCAATTTGTTGGTCTTAAAACCATCAAAACCACTGGAATTTTACGAGATTGTCTTGAAATTAGATATGCTGGAGGTGATTTACTCTTTTTACCTGTTGAAAATATTGAGCTTCTCTCACGTTATGGCTCAGAAGGAACAGAGGTAACTTTAGATAAATTAGGGGGTGTTGCTTGGCAAGCACGTAAAGCTCGGCTTAAAAAACATTTATTGGAAATGGCAGGGCAATTAATTCGTATAGCTGCAGAGCGTGTGACTCGTGCTGCGCCTGCTTTACTTCCACCAGTTGGACCATTTGATGAGTTTGTTGCTTGCTTTCCCTATGAAGAAACGGAAGATCAAATGAATGCAATTGATGCTGTTTTAGACGATTTAGCCTCAGGAAAGCCTATGGATCGCTTGATATGCGGTGATGTTGGTTTTGGAAAAACCGAAGTAGCCATTCGAAGTGCTTTTGTCGCAGCATTAAATGGATATCAGGTTGCTGTTGTTGTACCGACAACTTTGCTTTCACGTCAACATTACAAGACATTTATTTCGCGTTTTCAAGGATTACCGGTTAAAATTGGACATGCTTCAAGGCTTGTAAAAGCGAAAGAACTTGCACAAGTAAAAAAAGGTGTTTCAGATGGTACAATAGATATTGTCATTGGAACCCATGCATTATTAAGTGGTGCAGTTAATTTTTTACGGTTAGGCCTTCTCATCATTGATGAGGAGCAGCATTTTGGTGTCAAACACAAAGAGCGTTTAAAAGAGCTTAAAAGTGATATTCATGTTCTCACACTTTCAGCAACTCCCATACCACGCACTTTAGGGTTAGCATTATCGGGTGTACGTGAACTTTCATTGATAACAACGCCCCCCATTGATAGAATGGCGGTTCGTACTTTTATTTCACCTTTTGATGCACTTGTTATACGAGAGACCCTGCTTCGAGAATATTATCGTGGCGGACAAAGTTTCTATGTTTGTCCTCGTATTTCTGATCTGGCTTTTGTAGAAGAATATCTCAAAACACATGTGCCAGAACTTAAATTCGTTGTGGCTCATGGACAAATGCCGGCTGGACAACTTGATGATATTATGAATGCATTTTATGATGGGCAATATGATGTTTTGCTATCGACAACCATTATTGAATCTGGTCTTGATATTCCAACAGCCAATACCCTAATTGTGCATCGCGCTGAGATGTTTGGTCTTTCTGCACTCTATCAGTTACGAGGGAGGGTAGGGCGCTCAAAACAACGTGCTTATGCACTCTTTACATTTCCTGCTGGTAAAGTTTTAACAGCTGCTGCTGATCGCCGTCTTAAAGTTTTACAATCTCTTGACACCTTGGGGGCCGGTTTTCAATTGGCAAGCCATGACATGGATATCCGCGGTTCAGGCAATTTTTTAGGTGAAGAGCAATCGGGACATATTAAAGAAGTTGGATTTGAACTCTATCAAAAAATGCTTGAAGAAGCTGTTGCTGAATTAAAAGATGGAGAGCTAAATGAAGATAAGCAATGGTCTCCTCAAATTTCACTTGGTACAACAGTGATGATACCAGAAAGTTTCGTGCCTGACTTGCCATTACGTATGGGGCTTTATCGTCGTTTAACAGAACTTGATGATTTAGAACAAATTGATGAATTTGCAGCGGAGTTAATTGATCGCTTTGGTCCTTTACCGCTTGAAGTTCAACACCTTCTTAAAGTCTTTTATATCAAAACATTGTGTCGAAAAGCGCATGTAGAAAAATTGGATACTGGACCAAAGGGGATTGTTATACAGTTTCGCAATAATTATTTTGCAAATAGTGTTGCTCTTGTTCAGTGGGTTGGAAAACAAGGTTCGATGGCAAAAATTCGACCAGATCAAAGTATCGCTCTTATTCGTGATTGGTCCACAGCGGATGAAAGGCTTGTTGGAGCAGCGAATATTATGACACAGCTTGTCGAAATGGCAGAACAACATTCTGGTTAAAAACTTCTTTGTTGTTTCAGAATTGTTACTCATTTTTATAAAATTATTATAAAAAACAAATAGTTATTGATTTTTTATAAGAATAAAATTTAAGTTTATAATAAAAGAACTTCTTACATATTCATTTTGCGTTCTTCATCATAAGACATATTGATACAATGAAGAAAATAGCTTAGACGGTGTAACCGTAATAAATAGAACGTGCATATAAGTACCTTCTCTAAAAAGCAAAAATTTAAGCCAAGATAACATGCTTTCTTCATTACAAAAGTTGCTAACGATAGTTTTTTACTCCCTGTAATATATGGCATAAAAACGCTCACGCTGATTTATCTTCTAAGGAACAATACCAACATTAAAAAACAAAAGAAAGAATACTAAAGATAGCATACAATTTATTGAAGATAAGTATTTATATTTAGATATTTTGGGAAAAAATTTTTCTAAAGCAGAATACTATAAGCGTTTGCAGGAACGAAATAAGTTTTTAAAAGAACTGAAAAATCTGAAGAATGAATATTATAATCTTGGTTCGAATTACAGGATCTATTTGAAAAAAATAAAAATTTATCTCTAGGGTAGATATAGCGAGAGAGTACGAAGTAGGAGAATACGAAGAAAAGCTGAATTATTTAATAAATAGAAAATTATCCTCATATTTATTATTAGTTGCAAAGTTTTAGCGGATATATTGCAGAGTGATATAGGTGCTATTTTACGCAAAGATTTTGATTGGAAAGATAAAGATTTTTATTGAGTAAAAGACGCAATTAATTCGATAAGCCCCAGTTTCTAGCAATATAAAAGAATTGCTAACAGAAGGCTCTTAATAGCTATGAAAAACAAACATTTGATGATGTAAAAGATAAATTATTATTATAAATAAAATATTTTCAACAGTTATAAATTTTCTCTCTAAGAAAATATGTTGTTTAATTAAGAAAAAAGCACTTCTTTAGTAGCGTATTTTTAAACTAAACTTTTTGGTTAAAAGCTGTAGAATATAAAACTTTTATTACAAATAATGTATCGCCCTTGTTTTGTAAACAAGGGCAGAAAATTGTCCATTAGCAAAAAGTTCTCTTACAATTATGCAGAAATTTTAGACAATCAGTGGTTTTAATTTATGAAATGTTTCAATTATACCGTAAATGATTTTATTTTTGTGTATCACACGAATCACATAAAGAAAAAAGTAAAATTTATCTGATATTTTGAAGCTTCATGCATTACAACAGCTGTTGCTAAGGCTCTACGAGCTTAACATGAAGAGTAATAAATGTAAAAAGTTTAATTAGTAAGATTTTTAGAGTAGTATAGGAGTTTATTTTAATTAATATTGCAATATTGATTCGTTTGTGTAATCTTAGCTTAAATGCACAGAGGTGTTTTATGGATAGATTGCATCAAACACCAATATGATAAAGAGGGGAATTATATGGGTGTATAAAAATTAGAATAGCTTGTCGTATTTTTTTCTCTAAATTTGACTTTTTTTTTTATATTGAAGTAAAAATAGTAAAATTAAGTGTTATTTCATTATAATTTAATAAATTTAAGTTGGAATTATATTTAATATTTTTTTGAAGTTACTTAAAAGCGCGTTGAAAGGATTAACTTAATCATGTCGCATAAAAATGTTTATTCTGCTGTTTCAGTATTAGTTGGAGCCGCTGCCCTTTTTCTTATAGCTGGTATTTCTGCAAATGCGCAAACTTTATCACAAGGTTGGTACAAAGTTTGCAGTAAGCAGCATGATGTTGATATTTGTAATACAATGAATACTGTATTATCGAATACGGGACAACCTTTAACGGCTTTTAATCTTGTTGAAATAAAAGGGAAGCAAAATGAAAAACGTATAGGTATTCAAGTACCTACAGGTCGTTTTTTGCCAGAAGGTGTTCACATTAAAATTGGTGACGACTTCTCTAAAAAAATTCCTTATATTATTTGTAATGGACCAAGTTGTATTGCCAATGATGTCTTAGATGATAAGCTTATAGCTGCTATGAAAAGTGGTACAAAAATGGTTGTAACCACAGTTAATTTCCGTGGTTCAGCTAATCCTATTGAATTTTCTCTTAATGGGTTTACAGCAGCCTATACCGGTCCTGGTATGGAGGAAAAAGATTTCCAACAAGAACAAATAAAGATGCAGCAAGCTATTCAATCAAAGCAAAAAGAAATTGAAGATCGTATGCGGGCTGAGCAAGAAAAAGCAAAACAAAAGTGATAAACCCACACCATAGAATTGGTTGAAACGTCTTCTATAATTATTTATTTAAACCGTCACAGAAAACTGTGGCGGTTTTTTTAATCTTTAATTTTTCGAAAGAATTCTGCGTTTCCACCAACCAATACGTTCAGTTTTGGAAGAATCATTAGGCGTTGATGAAACAACAACGGGTTGATTAATTGTTTCTTCAATTTGGGAAGGAGAGGTTTCGACAACTTCCTCCATCTCGATTATAGTTTCTTTCTCTAATATTTTTTGTATTTGCGTTGTCTCTTTAGAAGATGATTTTTTACGTGTTCCACGTGTTGACTTTTTACTATTTTCAAGAGTTTTATCTTCTACTTTATGAATAGATTTGTCTGCCTTTTTTGTTTTAGCTTTACGTACTGAACTAGTTTTAGGTTTTTCTTCAAGAGATTTTTGTTCTACGACATTTTGATCATTATCTAAAGAAAGTTGATTTTCTACTACTTTTGAAGAACGTGTTTTACGTTTTTTAGGTTTAATACTTGTATCATTTTTTTCAGATTCACCCTGTTGTTGTATATCTAGAGCTTGTGTATTATTTTTTGTTTCTTCAAGTTCAAAAGATTTAGCAGGTGAAACACGATGTTTGCGGTGTGCTGCTTTAATTTCTGCTAAAGCCTGCTTAGCAAAATCTCCCACTGGTTCTGCGTAAGGAATGCGAATCTGATGAAAACTATTATCTTGATTGCGTCGACCACCACGACGTCCTCGACGACGTCCTCGACGATAAGAATCATCACTCAAGGTATCTTCTTTTTTATGAACGTTGGAGAGAGAATGATCAGTAATTTCATCGTGACGACTTTTGCGCCGACGCTTTTGGTTTGTTTCAATGGGAGAAGGATTTTCAATAGATTCACTTTCTGTGAAAACAGAATCTTCAATTTCTTGCTTATTAACATCTTCCAATGAAGATCGAGAAATGCTCTCTGCTATTGAGCCTTTAGAAATAACAAGATGTTGCGTTCCAATACTATCATCTGCTTCAATACTAATATTAAGCTTAAAGCGAGTTTCTAAATTAACAAGAATGTTGCGTTTATGATTTAATACATAAAGCGCTGTTGCTACGGGTGTGCGCACGATAATATTATATTGCGAATTATGAAGAAGATATTCTTCAATTGAGCGCATGACATGTAACGCAATTGATGATTCAGAACGTATATTTCCTGTTCCTGCGCAATGCGGGCAGGGCTGTGTTGTACTTTCTAAAACCGATATGCGAATACGTTGACGACTCATTTCTAAAAGGCCGAAGTGTGAAATATGACCAACTTGAATACGAGCACGATCATTTTTTAAACAATCTTTTAATTTTTTTTCGACCAGCTTTACATTGCGTTCTTCAAGCATATCAATAAAATCAATCACAATTAAACCAGCAAGGTCACGCAAGCGTAATTGACGCGCTACTTCTTCAGCAGCTTCAAGGTTAGTTTGTAAAGCTGTCTTTTCGACAGAGAATTCTTTCGTAGAGCGGCCAGAATTTACGTCAATAGCAACAAGTGCTTCTGTTTGATTAATAACAAGATAACCACCAGATTTTAAAGAAACCTGTGGTTGCAACATTTTATCAAGTTGAATTTCAATATTATTTCTTGCAAAAATGGGTGTAGGATCACGGTAAGGTTGCACAACTTTTGCATGACTTGGCATAAGCATACGCATAAAGTCTTTTGCTTCACGATATCCTTGGTCTCCAGAGACAAGAATTTCACTAATGTTCTTATTGTAAAGATCTCGTATAGAACGCTTGATGAGATTACTTTCTTCATGGACAAGGCATGGCGCCGTTGACTCGAGTGTCAAAGTGCGAATAGTATCCCATAACCGCATAAGATATTCATAATCACGTTTAATTTCAGCTTTTGTTCTATTGGCACCAGCGGTTCGTAAGATAACACCCATACCTTTTGGAACGGCTAATTCTTTTACGATTTCTTTAAGACGTTTACGGTCTTGTACGTTCGTAATTTTTCGTGAAATACCACCACCACGTGCTGTGTTGGGCATTAGAACAGAATAACGACCTGCTAAAGACAGATATGTTGTAAGGGCAGCACCTTTATTACCACGCTCTTCTTTAATGACTTGTACCAACAAAATTTGACGTCGTTTAATGACTTCTTGAATTTTATACTGGCGCCCTTGTTTTCTTTGATAAATTGGGAGCTCTTCACGGATGTCCTCAGCACCAACCATTTCGATCTCATCATAAGAGATATCGGCATTTAATGCTTCTTCTGTATTATCAATTATTGTTGATTCAGATGTGATATCATTTTCAATATCGGCTGCTATGACATTGTTTTTTCCATTTTTTTTTGTTCTTCTGGAGCGTTTTTTATTTTTAGTTGCTTCTTCCGTAAAGGCATCTACAGAATTTTCTCCTACAGCTGCTTTTTCCTCTTCTTCAAGAAGAGCAAGGCGATCAGCAATAGGAATTTGATAATAATCAGGATGAATTTCAGAAAATGTTAAAAAACCATGTCGGTTTCCACCATATTCAACAAAAGCTGCTTGGAGAGACGGTTCTACACGCGTAATACGTGCGAGATAAATATTCCCCTTGAGCTGTTTTCTATGTTCTGATTCAAAATCAAGTTCTTCAATTTTGTTGCCGTGAACAACAACAACACGTGTTTCCTCCGGATGGGAGGCATCTATAAGCATTTTGTTTGACATAAGCTAATATCCTGAAGGCGACATGCACAATTTTATTCAAACGAACGCTATAACTATTCGTAAATATAAAAGGCTGTCTGCCATAAAAGGGAGGTACCAGAAAAACAGGACGGAACACCACGTGCAAAGGCATGACTGCATTTACACCATTTCTCATCATTATCTCCATCTGTTTTTTATGACTCATATTTCTTAAAAGTCTCCGGTAAAATAATCTTTAAAACAGTTCGGATATCCGAACCAACGAATCTTAAGTAATGCAATCCTAATGTTATAACATAGAAATTTTTCATCCATAAAAAAGTCTCAATGCATAATAGGCAAAAAACCTCTAAAGACAACTTAATATGAGTTACAGATAATTTAGATGACTATTATCAGCTAGGAAGCATAAATATTCTTTTATGTTGATATCATGCGTTTGGCAAGTAACAATGTAAATCATGTATAATGATAATGTCTTTAATGACCTTAATTTCGTTTTTGGGTGTTTATTTAGCTTTTATTGAAAAATAGAGAATAAATTGGTGTATCGTTTTTATATAACCAAGATAAATTATTACAAATGTAATGTAGAGTATTTTGCTTATGATAAGAGTTTTCTTTACCAAAAAGCTGAAAACAGCTTATGGGAATGTTATTGTGCTTGTCACATACTTTTTATTATTATTATTTTTGCTATTCCAAACCAGTGTTCAAGCCGCAGATCCTCTGAGACTTATTAATTTTCGAACCATTGGTGATAGTGTTCATACGCGTATTATTGCGGTTTTCAATTCAAAACCAAATGTTCGTTTACAGATTTTGGACAGGCCAGCACGGTTGGTTATCAATTTACCTACAATTGACTTTTCGATGCAAAATACGCCTTTAAAGAAACAGAATACATTATCCGTTATGCTTTCAGATGTGCGTTATGCTTTTTCTGACATACAGACTTCACGCATTATTTTGACAAGTAAAACGGCCTTTGTAATTGAAAAAAGTGTCGTAAAAAAATTAAATAATGATTTATGGCAGTTGCTGATTGATATTCGTAAAACTACACTAGAAAAATTTGATGAAATATTAAAAAAACAGCAAAAGACCAATTTTGATACAAAAACGCAGTTAATGCCAGCATATAATTTTCGTGTTGTTCTTGATCCTGGTCATGGTGGTATTGATGGCGGTGCACGGGGTGTTACTGGAGTTTTAGAAAAAGATGTGACTTTAGACTTTGCGCGTGCATTGCGAGACGAATTACAAAAGGATTCTCATATTACTGTTGCTTTAACGCGAGATTCCAATATTTTTTTAAGACTAAGTGAAAGAGTTAAAAAAGCGCAAGAGCTCGATGCTGATCTTTTTATATCTATTCATGCAGATACGATTGATCTACATTCTCTTCGCGGTGCTACAGTGTATACCATATCAGACAAAGCCTCTGATGCCATTGCAAAATCTTTAGCTGAAAATGAAAATAAAGTTGATTTGCTGGATGGTTTGCCTGCAGATGAAACACTCGAAGTTACAGATATTTTGATGGATCTTACACGACGTGAAACACATACATTTTCGGTTAATTTTGCAAATAGTGTTATTTCAAGTTTATCAAAGAATCATATTAACTTGATTAATAACCCACATCGGTATGCTAATTTTCAAGTTTTAAGAGCTTCAGATATACCCTCCGTCTTGATAGAGATAGGTTATTTATCCAATAAAGAGGACGAAAAGTTATTAAATGATCCTCATTGGAGAAAACAAATGGCAGCCTCTATTGCTCATTCTATTCGTCAATTTGCTCATTATAGGCAGAAAATGATACAGCCTCTTTAAATTTGTGAGAAAATAGAGTATCAATATGGGGTTCTAGTGTACCTTAGTATAAATAAAAGATAGAAAATAATTTCTCTTGATCTCAATCTTGTGGTGATATCCGCTTGGTGTGTTTGAAGTAACGTATTTTTTCTTTGATTAATTCTTAAGAAAGCGATAGCCGTTTTTATGATGATTTTTTTAAGATATCTTCTTCGTTTTTTTGTTGCTATTGGACTTTGTGGAGCAATAACATGGGGTGTTATGACCAGTGGTCAAGCAAATGCACTCCCTGATTATGAAGTTCTTTCACTTTATGAGCCGCCGGTAATGACCCGCGTCCATGCTTCTGATGGCCGTCTTATGGCAGAGTTTGCAACAAAACATCGCCTCTATTTACCAATTCAATCAATACCAAAGCTTGTTATAAATGCTTTTATTTCGGCTGAAGACAAAAACTTTTATCATCATTTTGGTTTAGATCCCGAAGGACTTTCTCGAGCTTTGATCAATAATATTCGTAATATTGGTTCTGGAAGACGTCCAGAGGGTGCATCAACTATAACGCAACAAGTCGCTAAAAACTTTCTTTTAAGTTCAGAAACAACGTTAGAGCGTAAATTTAAGGAAGCTATTTTAGCAATGCGTATTGAGAAAACTTATTCAAAGGATCATATTCTCGAACTTTATCTCAATGAAATTTATTTGGGTCGTGGTACTTATGGTATAGCCGCTGCTTCTTTGACCTATTTCAATAAATCCGTCAATGATCTGACGCTAGAACAATGTGCTTATTTGGCTGCTCTTCCAAAAGGGCCAGCAAATTATGATCCATTTAAGAATACACAACGTGCTATTGATCGGCGCAATTGGGTTATAGATCGGATGATTGCAAATGGATATGTAACGCGTGAACAAGGTGAAAAAGCGAAAGCTAAACCTTTAGGAGCGACAATACGTGGGAGTGATAGCTATGTTTTTGCGGCTGATTATTTTACTGAAGAAGTGCGACGTCGTTTAATACATCGCTATGGGGCTAAGACACTTTATGAAGGTGGGCTTTCCATTCGTACAACGCTTGATCCGCATTTACAACTTATTGCGCGACGTGCTTTGCACGCTGGATTAATTAGATTTGATCATTCGCAAGGATGGCGTGGAGCTTATGCGCATATCGATAAAAAAGGTGATTGGGGGATAGAACTTGCAAATATCACGGGGCTAAGTGATGTTCCTGAATGGCGTTTAGCTGTTGTTCTTTCTGCTAATCCCAATAAAGTAGAGATTGGTTTACAGCCACAGCGCGAAGCTTCAGGTATATTATCAAAAAAACGGGAAATTGCTGTTTTATCTGAATCTGATTCAAAATGGGCACTCCATGTTGTAAAAGAAAATGGTTATCGAAAAACTGTTCAGAATTTATCTCATGTTCTGCAAGTTGGGGATGTCATTTTTGTTGAAAAACTATCCAATACAAACAACACTTATCGTTTACAACAAATTCCAAAGGTTGAAGGTGCAATTGTTGCTATGGAACCTCATACAGGGCGCGTTCTTGCTATGGTGGGAGGATTTTCTTTTGCTGCATCTGAATTCAATCGTGCAACCCAAGCTTATCGCCAACCGGGGTCTGCTTTTAAGCCTTTTGTTTATGCAGCAGCTCTTGATAACGGGTATACACCAGCATCCGTTGTTTTAGATGGCCCCATTGAAGTTCGTCAATATAATGGGGAAGTTTGGCAACCAAAAAATTATGGTGGTACATTTGCAGGACCTTCAACGTTGCGTTATGGTATTGAGCGTTCTCGTAATCTTATGACAATACGGCTTGCCAATGATATGGGAATGCCTCTTGTCGCTGAATATGCAGAACGCTTTGGCATAGTGGATAAATTGCAGCCTTATCTTCCCATGGCTTTAGGGGCTGGTGAAACAACAGTATTACGAATGGTTACAGCTTATTCAGTTATTGCCAATGGGGGACGCTCTATTAAGCCTTCTCTGATAGACAGAATTCAAGATCGTTATGGAAAGACAATTTATCGTCATGATGATCGTATTTGTGAAAATTGTAATACGCCTTCATGGAATAATCAACGTGAACCCACATTGATTGATGAGCGAGATCAAGTTCTTGACCCTATGACTGCTTATCAGATTACATCCATGATGGAAGGGGTTGTTCAGCGTGGTACTGCAGCACGTTTACGTTATCTTAATCGACATATTGCCGCTAAGACAGGGACAACCAATGACTCTAAAGATGTCTGGTTTATGGGATTTACTCCTGACATTGTCGTTGGTATTTTTATCGGCTACGATCAACCTGCTCCATTAGGATATAATGGAACCGGAAGTTCATTAGCTGCACCTATTTTTGGTGAGTTTATGGCAAATGCTCTTAAAGGAAAGCCAGATGTTCCCTTTAAGATGCCAAAGGGTATGATTTTAATGCCAATTAATCGGAAAACAGGAATGCTTGCGGAAAGAGGAGATCAAGATGTCATTATAGAAGCATTTAAACCAGGGACTGGTCCTGCTGATATATATCAAGTTATTGGGAGTACAAATTCTTTTCAAGAAGGTGTTCCTGCAGTAACCACTTCTCCACAAGTCAATAAAGCCCTTGAAAGTGGGACAGGTGGGCTGTATTAATCAACAAAATCTCCTTTCGCCATGAGTCTATAGTTTTTATTTTTTTACAGTGTCGGTCCTGTAAATAGAATGATAAGTCCGTGCTATTCCCTCACAGCAGCTATCGAATTTGTATAAAATTCTAGAGACATAACCAGAAAGAGTGTTAAAAAATACGGTGTTAAATTATGCGAGCAGAAATAGAAACATTAGTTGATGAAATCCAGAAAGCAATTCAATTGCTAAGGGGGCATCTTTGACTGGGATCAATCACTAAAACGTCTCGAATATCTTAATCAAAAAGCGGAAGATCCGTCATTATGGGATGATGCACAACAAGCACAGGATATGATGCGTGAGCGTCAACGTCTTGATGATTCAATCAATGGTCTTTTATCATTTACAAAAACACTTGAAGAATGCATTGAGCTTATCGCGATGGGCGAAGAAGAAAGTGATGTTGAAATTATCGCTGATGCAGAAAATTCAATACGTAATCTTAAAAATGAGATAGATAAAAGGCAAATTGATGTACTTCTTTCAGGAGAGGCGGATCCGAATGATACCTATTTAGAAGTTCATGCTGGAGCAGGGGGAACAGAAAGCCAAGATTGGGCTTCTATGCTCTTACGTATGTATATGCGCTGGGCTGAACAGCATGAAATGAAGGTTGAAATTTTAGAAATTCATGATGGAGAAGAAGCAGGAATAAAGTCAGCGACTATTCTTGTAAAAGGGCATAATGCTTATGGAATGTTAAAAACAGAATCAGGCGTTCATCGCTTGGTTCGGATTTCTCCATTTGATTCGAATGCAAAGCGCCATACCTCTTTTGCAAGCATTTGGGTTTATCCAGTTATTGATGACAATATTGAAGTTGATGTTTCAGAGGCAGATGTGCGTATTGATACATATCGTGCATCAGGAGCAGGAGGACAACATGTTAACACGACAGATTCCGCTGTTCGCATCACACATATAAAAACGGGTATTGTTGTTCAATGTCAAACAGAGCGTTCTCAACATAAAAATCGCGCTACGGCTTGGTCGATGTTGCGTGCACGGCTTTATGAAGAAGAGCTTAAAAAAAGAGAAGAAGAAACCAATGCTGCTGAATCTTCTAAAACAGAAATCGGATGGGGACATCAAATTAGATCTTATGTTCTTCAACCCTATCAGCTTGTCAAAGATTTACGTACAGGGATTGAAAATACGGATCCACAATCCGTACTGAATGGTAATTTAGATGCATTTATAGAGGCAGCACTCGCACGGCGCATTTATGGACAAGACAAAGAAATTGAGGATATTCGTTAATTATATATCCTTCCTTCAAGCCATGTAGATTTTTTTCTTAAGTTGTTTGTTTTATTGATGTTGTGATATTACGATAGTTCTTGATACTTTAAAGGTTCAAAGAGGGATTTTCTTGTTCCTTTCTTCAATTTTTTCTCACACGCCAATCCTGCTTATGATATTGCAAGTGATAGAAAGCTGAAATAAGAAAAATTTGCGATATTCGGAGGACTAATATAAATATAAAACAATTCATTATCCTTATAAATCAATATATTGTAAAAATTGAATCCATTGAAAAACTAAAATCAATTCGGAGGATGACTTTTGCTTTTTAAGATAAATCAAACACTCAATTTATAAGTTAGCGTTATGATGTAAAAGTGTTGCAGTAGCTAAAACATTTTCAGCATGCCCAGATACGCTTACTTTGCGCCATTCTTCTGCTATTATTCCATTTGCATCAATTAAAAAAGTGCTCCGTTCAACACCCATATATTTGCGTCCATACATGCTTTTCTCAACCCAAACACCATAAGCTTCGAGGGTTGTTTTTTCTTCATCAGAAACCAAGATGACATCAAGTTCATATTTTACTTTAAATTTATCATGTTTTTTTACATTATCTGGAGAGATTCCAATAACAGCAACACCGATTTCATCAAATTTCATCTTTAATTTTGTGAAATCAAGTGCTTCGCTTGTGCAACCGCTGGTGTCATCTTTTGGATAAAAATATAAAACAACAGGTTTTCCTTTAAAGTCAGAAAGACATACTGTCTCTCCTCCATCGCGAGGCAAATTAAAATCAGGAGCAAGAGCACCCTTCATTGATCTTGTCATTGTTTTCATCTTTCTTGTGTAATAAGTATAAGATATCAGAGTACACAGAAGAAAAGAACTATTCAACTCTCTAGAATATTATTGTTTTTAAGAGACCTTTATTTTCCTAACAAAACTCGCTCTATCACAACGATTGGATTGAAAGAACAAGATCGGCGTGAACAACATAAACAAAACAACAAAAGATTATACTGGTTTTATCACAACATGTTTTTTCTTACCGAAAGAAAGCTTAATGATTCCTTCCGCACTGACATCCCCTTCAATAATAAGATGTGTTTCATCCTCAATAATTTGATCATTTACACGTACACCTCCACCTTGAACGTGTCGGCGTGCCTCACTATTAGATTTAGCGAGTCCTGCTTGTACTAAAAGAGTGAGCAATCCAACACCTTTTTTTAATTCTGAGGCATTAATTTCAACAGTTGGAAGATTTTTTCCCAGAGTTTTTTCTTCAAACGTTTTGCGAGCAGTCTCTGCTGCTGCATTGGCAAGAGCACGTCCATGCAACATTGCTGTAACTTCTGTTGCAAGAATTTTTTTTGCTTCGTTAATTTCTGTCCCTTGTAGTAGAGAAAGTTTAAGAATCTCATCCATTGGCAATGGGGTATAGAGCTTTAGAAATCGTATTACATCAGCATCTTCTATATTGCGCCAATATTGCCAAAATTGATAAGGTGAAAGCATATCCGCATTCAGCCATACAGCCCCATTCAATGATTTACCCATTTTGGCACCGGAAGAGGTTGTCAACAATGGTGATGTTAACGCATATAATTGTGGTGTTCCTAAACGATGCCCTAATTCGATTCCGTTAATAATGTTGCCCCATTGATCAGAGCCCCCCATTTGCATACGCAACCCATAACGTTTATAAAGTTCAACAAAGTCATAAGCTTGCAGAATCATATAATTAAACTCTAAGAATGACAAAGAGTGCTCACGCTCAAGTCTGAGTCTGACAGAATCAAATGACAACATACGGTTGACAGAAAAATGTTTTCCCACATCACGCAAAAATTCTAAGTAGTTTAAATTGCATAACCATTCAGCATTATTCACAATACAAGCATCAGTTTCTCGGTCACCGAATGTCAAATAGTTAGCAAATACCTTTTTAATACCATCGATATTTGCAGCAATATCATCTTGTGTCAGAAGACGTCGCGCTTCATCTTTGAAGGAAGGATCACCGATTAATCCGGTTCCTCCACCCATTAAAGCAATGGGACGATGACCCGTTTTTTGTAACCAATAAAGCATCATAATCTGAAGAAGACTTCCAGCATGTAAACTCGATGCTGTTGGATCAAATCCAATATAAGCGCTTACAATTTCTTTTGAAAAAAGATCATCTAAGCCTTTTTCATCTGAAATTTGGTGGATAAAACCACGTTCGCTCATAATGTGTAAAAAATCAGATTTAAAGGCAAACACAGATTCAATTTCCTAATTTTAAGAGTGCATTCATTTCATATAATAGGTGATTATATGATGGAGCGTTATCTATCATAACTGATGCACACATCACAAGAGAAAGAGACATATTGATAATATAAAGATAATAATACAGGTATTATTTCCTTTTTACGCTAAAAAAGAGATTTCTAGGTGATAGAAAAAATGCATTCTGTTATTCTCATTTCTATCCTAGAATAAAATTTAGAAAAGTTTTAAGTACAGACTAAAAAAATTACTTTAGTTATGATCAAAGACGATTTTTTCTGATTTTTTATAAATCCATCGTGTTTTCCTAAGTTAGTGAAAGTATTTCAGGAGGAGGAGCGAGAAGTTCATTGGTGATATGGTTATCCAAATAGTGGGCACATCGTTCAATAAGTTCTTCATGACATCCACTGAAAAAGTGATTAGCCTCTTCCAATATTTCTTGTGTGATGATGATTCCTTTTTGTGTTTTCAATTTATCGACAAGTATTTGAACATCTTTTGGGGGGGAAACTTTATCGATACCGCCATGAATGATAAGTCCAGAAGATGGACAAGGTGCAAGAAATGAAAAGTCATAAACATTAGGCTGAGGGGCAACAGAGATAAATCCCTCAATTTCCGGTCGGCGCATTAAAAGCTGCATACCAATCCATGCTCCAAATGAATATCCTGCGACCCAACAATTTTTAGAGTCTGGATGTTGTGTTTGCACCCAATCGAGAGCAGCAGCAGCATCTGAAAGTTCTCCTATTCCATAATCAAATTCACCCTGACTACGACCAATACCACGAAAGTTAAAACGTAAAGTTGTAAAGCCACGTTGTTGGAACATATAAAAGAGGTCATAGACAATTTTATGATTCATAGTTCCACCAAATTGGGGATGAGGATGCAAAATGATCGCAATGGGTGCATTTTTTTGTTGTGAAGGTTGATAACGCCCTTCGAGCCGACCCGCGGGACCGTTAAAAATAATTTCTGGCATAAAATGCTCCTTAAATGCAATAAAAGGCTTTCATTGACCTTGGTCGACTTTTACCATAGAATCTCTTAAATAATTATTAGATATTCTTTTTTTAGTGCACTTTTCAAGAAAATTGCGCTATTTTTTTTAATCAATTCATAAGATTAATGATTGCGATGTAAAATGGTTATAAGACGCCGATATTTTGATCATAACGCAACAACACCGCTCAAAAAAATGGCACGGATGGCGTTAGTGGAATCTTTAGAGATATTTGGTAATCCATCATCGGTTCATAAGGAAGGGCGTGCGGCTAAAACCTTGTTGCAAAAGGCACGTCGACAAATCGCTGAAAATCTTAAAACAGATCCAGATCACGTGGTATTTACCTCTGGTGCGAGTGAAGCAGCGATGACTTTGTTAACACCCTTTTACAATATGGGGAATGCAAAAGTTCAATTTTCTCATCTTTACCTTGGAGCGACTGAACATCCCTCTGTTGCAGAGGGAGGGCGTTTTTCTAAAGAATTGATAAGCGTCATTGCTGTTGATCAAGATGGGCTCATTCAACAAGATAAATTAACATCACTCTTAACGGTTCACGATAAAACAAAAGGTTTACCTCTTGTTGCTATTCAAGCTGCAAATAGTGAAACGGGTGTTATTCAACCGTTAACAGAAATCGCCGCTATTGTTCGGGATTTAGGAGGTACTCTTATTGTTGATTTGACACAATATGTCGATAAAAATTTCGTGGATATTAATCAGCTAGGAGGAGATTTTTTTATACTGTCTGCACATAAAATTGGTGGTCCTAAAGGAATAGGTGCTTTTGTTTCATGTGGTAATCTTCTTATGCCACAACCTCTTATTATTGGGGGAGGACAAGAAAAAGGTCTCCGTGGAGGAACAGAAGCATTGCCCCTTATTGCTGCTTTTGGGGCAGCAATGGCTGATTGTTTCACACAGGAAGAAATAAAACAGTTAATATATTTACGCAATAAATTAGAAGATGGACTACAAAAAATAAGTAAAAATGTTGAAATTTTTGGCAAAAGAGTTCAACGTTTGCCAAATACAACTTACTTTACCGTGAAAAATATAAAAGCTGAAACGATGCAAATTGCTTTTGATTTAGAAGGGTTTTCTATATCATCCGGCTCGGCTTGTTCTTCGGGAAAAGTAAAACAAAGCAAAGTGTTGGAGGCAATGGGGTATCATGTTCCAAATGGTGCCATTCGCATTTCGCTAGGGCGGGACACAACTTCTGAGGATATTGATGATTTTCTATCGTTTTTTTCTCAAATTATAAGCAAGAAAAAAGGGTAAGATTTATCATCAGAAAGTTATAAAATTAGAATTATTTTAAATAATAAGATAAGTTTGATTGAAATTTTTGCACTTTACCTATAGCCTAGGAAATAACTTGCTACTTTAATCTTGTAAAAAAACAAGACTTTTAGTTACCGGTTTTTGACGCCAATAGTTACCGGTTTTTGACGCCAAAAAATGGAGAAAATTGATGCCGGCAGTACAAGAAACAATACGCCAAGTACGTGAAATAGATGTTGACCAATATAAATATGGATTTGAAACCAATATTGAAACAGATAAAGCTCCAAAAGGCTTAAATGAAGATATTATCAAATTTATTTCTGCTAAAAAACATGAGCCTGAATGGATGCTAACATGGCGCTTAAAAGCTTACCGACGTTGGCTGACAATGCAAGAGCCTCATTGGGCGCGTCTTGAATATCCTAAAATTGATTTTCAGGAGCTTTATTATTATGCTGCTCCAAAAAATCATACAGGACCAAAATCTTTGGATGAAGTGGATCCTGAGTTATTAGCAACGTACGAAAAACTTGGCATTCCCCTTAAAGAACAAGAGATTTTGGCAGGAGTAAGAAAACAGTCTGATCCCTCTACTTTCGATGACAGTATGTCTGTATCGGGGCAGGTGGCTGTTGATGCAGTCTTTGATTCTGTTTCTGTTGTAACAACATTCAAAAAAGAGCTGGCACGTGCTGGTGTGATTTTTTGTTCTATTTCAGAGGCGATTATTGAACATTCTGAGCTTATTAAGGAATATTTAGGAACAGTTGTACCTATAAGTGATAATTATTATGCGGCCTTAAATGCAGCTGTCTTCACAGATGGTTCATTTGTTTATATTCCCAAAGGGGTTCGTTGTCCTATGGAGCTTTCAACTTATTTTAGGATTAATGAACGCAACACTGGCCAATTTGAACGAACATTGATTATCGCCGCTGAAGATTCCTATGTTTCTTATCTTGAAGGGTGTACAGCACCCCAACGTGATGAAAACCAACTTCATGCGGCTGTCGTTGAACTTATTGCCCTTAAAAATGCAGAGATTAAATATTCTACAGTACAAAACTGGTATCCTGGCGATAAAGATGGAAAGGGCGGTATTTATAATTTTGTGACGAAGCGTGGAGATTGTCGAGGTGATAGCTCTAAAATCTCATGGACACAAGTTGAGACTGGTTCTGCGATTACTTGGAAATATCCATCCTGCTTACTCCGTGGTGATAATGCGCGTGGAGAATTTTATTCTATTGCTGTTGCAAACGGTCATCAACAAATTGATTCCGGTACAAAAATGATTCATTTGGGAAAAAATACATCCAGTCGTATTATTTCCAAGGGCATTTCTGCAGGTTTTTCAAATAACACTTATCGAGGACAAGTTACAGCACATCGAAAAGCACAAAATGCGCGTAATTTTACGCAATGTGATAGTTTGTTAATCGGAAATGATTGTGGTGCGCATACAGTTCCTTATATTGAAGCAAAAAATGCAACAGCTCAGTTTGAACATGAAGCCACAACATCAAAAATTTCTGATGACCAACTTTTTTATGTTATGCAGAGAGGAATTCCCGAAGAAGAAGCTATCGCATTAATTGTAAATGGTTTTGTAAAAGAGGTCATTCAAAAACTTCCCATGGAATTTGCTGTCGAAGCACAAAAGCTTATTGGTATCAGCCTTGAAGGTAGTGTTGGATAATTTATTGTAATTAGATAAATAGAAGACTTGATGTAAAAGGGCTGTAACAGTAGCAAATAATGCTAAAAATGACCTCTATGGTAATTACAAAAGTAGATGGATGCTAAGGCAAAATAATACGCATTGGTATCTGAAAAACAGCCAAAACAGGATTAAATTATGTTAGAGATAAAAAAATTGCACGCCCGTATTGCTGGGACCGATACAGAAGTTATTCGTGGTTTAAACTTGACAGTTCAAGATGGAGAAGTTGCCGCTATCATGGGACAAAATGGAGCCGGAAAATCAACTTTGTCTTATTTGCTTGCTGGTCGTGATGATTATGAAATAACAGAAGGAGATATTCTCTATAATGGAAAATCGCTTTTAGAAATGGATCCAGCAGAACGTGCTACATATGGTGTTTTTCTTGCATTTCAATATCCAATGGAAATACCAGGGGTAGCAACGATGGAATTTTTAAAAGTTGCGATGAATTCTCAACGCAAAGCGCGTGGTGACAAAGAGCTTAAAATTCCTGAATTTATAAAATGTGTTAAAGAAGTTTCAGCCAAACTTGAAATAGATATGGATATGCTAAAGCGTCCATTAAATGTAGGTTTTTCAGGTGGAGAAAAAAAACGCGCTGAAATTTTACAAATGGCACTTCTTGAACCTAGACTTTGCATTTTAGATGAAACGGATTCTGGTTTAGATATTGATGCATTAAAAATTGTTGCAGATGGTGTTAATAAACTTCGGGATTCAAAACGTTCATTTTTGGTGATTACCCATTATCAACGGCTGCTTAATTATATTATTCCTGACACGGTACATGTTCTTTATAAAGGACAAATTATCAAAAGCGGAGATAAATCCTTAGCGCTTTATTTAGAGCAAAATGGGTATGCTGATCTTATCAGGGAAGCGGTTTGAGGTTATTGAATATGAATACACAGCAAAACTTGTTAGCAGTTGAAGAAAATATACTCAGTAATTTCAATCAGTATGTAAACGACTTACCTGGTGATAAAGCTGTACAGGAAATCCGCAAGAAAACTATTGAGCAGTTTCAAACAACACGGCTTCCTTCCCGTAAAATCGAAAGCTGGCATTATACCAATCTGCGTACCTTACTGAAGTCTATTAGCAATTTTTCAAAAGTTCAAAACAATCAATTGGTTGATTCTTTGCTTTCAGAAAGTGCTGTTTTCTCCATAAACAATGGAAAAACATCGATAGAGTCAAAGGTAGATAATATTACAGTAAAACGCCTTTCAGACGCATTAGAAGATAATTCTGTACAGATAAATCAAAACATTTCTGATGAGGATTTTATTGGACAGTTAAATACAGCTTTTGTTACAGATGGTTGGCTTTTTCACATCCCTGAAAATACAAAGTTAAATATACCCATTGAATTACAAAATATACAAATGGGGGGACAGTCTCATATTTTTTCGGATATAAAAATTGATAAAAATAGTCAAGTTATGTTTATTGAACATCAGATTGGCAATGATAAAGATACCTTTATCAGTTCAATATTTTCATTAAATGTTGCTGCTGATAGCGATGTTACGTGGATTCTCATTCGCAATCGTGATTTTAATTCTACACAATTTGGTCGATTTTGTGCTGTTCTTGATCAAAGAGCGAAGTTATCACTTTATGTCATTAATATAGGGAGCCAATTAAATCGCCAAGAAGTCGATATTGAATTACAGGGAGAAGAATCTGATTTTCAATTACGCGTTATAAATTTATTATCAGGACAAACACATAGTGATCTTACAATGACTGTTCGTCACGTGGAAGAAAAATCAACATCAACCGAAATTATACGCAATGTGGTCACAGATAAGGCTGTTGGTGTTTTCCAAGGAATAATACGTGTGTCTCAAAAAGCGCAAAAAACAGATGCACGCATGGCTTGTAATAGCCTTATTCTTTCAGATGATGCAGAATTTAATGCAAAGCCTGAACTGGAGATTTTTGCTGATGATGTTGCATGCGGTCATGGTGCAACAGTTGCTAATATTAATCATGATTATCTTTTTTATCTTATGGCGCGTGGTATCCCATTTAAAACGGCTCGTGCACTTTTGATTAAAGGATTTATCTCTGAGCTCATTGATGAGATCAAGCAAGATAATATTCAAATTGCTTTGGAGAATATCATTAGTAAATGGCTTGAAAAAAATGTTTAAGGTAGAAAAAATGGAAAATAACGTAAAAACATTTACTTATAATGTCGAAGAAATTCGGCGTGATTTTCCTCTTTTGCACCATCAAGTTTATGGAAAGCGATTAGCATATCTTGATAGTAGTGCTTCTGCCCAAAAACCAATGTCAGTACTCAATGCAATGAATAATTATTATCACTATAGTTATGCTAATGTGCATAGGGGAATGTATTTTTTAGCCAACATAGCAACACAATCATATGAAAATTCTCGTGAAACCGTTCGTGTTTTTCTAAATGCTCAAAAAGCTGAAGAAATTGTTTTTACGAAAAATGCAACAGAAGCTATTAATACCGTTGCTTATGGTTGGGCTATGCCCAAACTCAAAGAAGGTGATGAGATTGTTCTAACGATCATGGAACATCATTCAAATATTATTCCTTGGCATTTTCTCCGTGAACAAAAAGGTGTTAGACTTATTTTTGTTCCTGTCGATGAAAATGGTGTTCTGCACATTGAAGATTTCCAAAAGGCTTTAAGCAAAAAAACGCGGCTTGTTGCTATAACGCATATGTCCAATATATTAGGAACTGTGCCTCCTGTTAAAGAGATTATTAAGCTAGCACATCAAAATTCTATTCCTGTTCTTGTTGATGGTTCTCAAGGAGCAGTACATTTAACCGTTGATGTGCAAGATCTCGATTGTGATTGGTATGTCTTTACAGGTCATAAGCTTTATGGTCCCACTGGTATTGGTGTTTTGTATGGTAAGGAAGATAGATTAGAAGAAATGCGTCCTTTTCAAGGAGGAGGGGAAATGATCGAGGAGGTAACAACCGATAAGGTTTTTTATAATGCTCCTCCTTACCGTTTTGAAGCAGGCACTCCTCCTATTGTTGAAGCTATTGGATTAACTGCGGCTATTGATTATATACAAGAGAAAGGTCGTAGCACGATTCATGCCCATGAGAGGTCCCTTTTAGCTTATGCGCAGGAAAAACTTAAAACTGTTGAGTCATTGCGTATTTATGGTCATTCTCCCAATAAAGGAGCTATTATATCATTTACAATTGAAGGGATTCACGCCCATGATATCGCTATGTTTATTGATAGAAAAGGAGTTGCAATACGCGCGGGAACCCATTGTGCACAGCCTTTATTACAGCGCTTTGGTCTAACATCTATTTGTCGGGCATCGTTAGCCATGTATAACACTCAAGAAGATGTAGATCAATTAGTAGAAGCATTGAAAGAAACAAGGACATTTTTTTAATGGCTGAATCAATTGAAGAGCGTCATTCTACAGAATCTGTTGAAACTGTAAGCGAAAATAAAAAGTCTTATGTATCAGCGATTCCAGCAGATGAAATTGATCGTATGACGAATGATATTATTGCTGCTCTCAAAACAGTTTATGACCCAGAGATTCCTGCTGATATTTATGAGCTAGGACTGATTTATCGTATTGATATTGAAGATGATCGTTCAGTAAAAATTGAAATGACTCTTACAGCACCGGGATGTCCTGTTGCTGGTGAAATGCCGGGGTGGGTAGAAAATGCAGTCAGTGCAGTTGAAGGGGTTTCGTATGTTGAAGTCATTATGACTTTTGATCCACCATGGACACCTGATTGTATGTCAGAAGAAGCTCAAATTGCTGTCGGATGGTACTAAAAATATTGTTAAGAGACTCTAATTTAGCCATTCATGAATAAGCTGTTTACTTTTCACAAGCGTTTAAATTTAAGGACAATCGCATGAGTTATAATAAACAAAAATTAGAACTTAACTGGATTGGAAAAGAAAAACGCCCAAAACTAGAGCCTCGTATCTTATTAGAAGATCTTGAAAAATCTTATCACGCTTCGCATCAAATATCATCCCAAGATATTTTTGATAATAAACTTATTTTTGGTGACAATTTGCTCGCACTCAAAGCGCTTGAATAAGAATATATGGGGAAGGTAAAATGCATCTATATCGATCCACCTTATAATACAGGCAATGCCTTTGAACATTATGAAGATGGTTTAGAGCATTCCCTATGGCTAAGCCTTATGAGAGACAGGCTAGAATTGTTACATCATTTACTGGCAGATGATGGAAGTATCTGGATATCAATTGATGATGACGAGCAAGCTTACCTTAAAGTGTTAATGGATGAAATTTTTGGTCGAAAAAATTTTATAAACAATATCATTTGGCAAAAAAAATATGCTCCACAAAATGATGCAAAGTGGCTTTCAGACAACCATGATTTTGTAATGGTTTATGCTAAAGATAAAACTGTTTGGCGCCCTCAATTGCTTCCTCGTTCAAGCGATATGGATGCGCGCTATAAAAAACCTGATAATGATCCTCGCGGTCCTTGGAAATCTGGAGATCTATCCGTAAAAAGAGTGACGCTTAAGGACATTTATGAAATCATCACACCTTCTGGACGCAAGGTGATGCCCCCTAATGGTAGAAGTTGGGCTATGAATGAAAAAAAATTCTTTGAATTATTGAAAGATAATCGTGTTTGGTTTGGTCCAACAGGAAGTAATGTTCCTTCTATGAAGCGTTTTTTATCAGAGGTAAAAAATGGTATGGTTTCAATGACCATTTGGCCTTATCAGGAAGTTGGCCATAATCAAGATGCAAAAAAAGAAGCCAAAGTCTTCAATTCTGATAGTGTCTTTACAACTCCTAAACCTGAGCGTTTAATGGAACGCATTATTCAACTTGCCACTAATCCCGGTGATCTTGTACTGGATTCTTTTGCTGGTTCTGGCACAACCGGTGCTGTTGCCCATAAAATGGGAAGAAAGTGGATTATGATTGAACTTGGTGAGCATTGTCACACCCACATTATCCCTCGTTTAAAACAAGTCATTGATGGAACTGATCAAGGGGGAATTTCCAAAAGTGTCAATTGGCAAGGTGGCGGTGGATTTCGCTATTATCGCCTTGCACCTTCTCTGTTACAAAAAGATCCATGGGGACAATGGATTATTAGTCGCGAATATAATGCTGCGATGCTTTCAGAAGCAATGTGCAAACATATGGGATTTACCTACGCACCTGATGAAAATCATTATTGGATGCAAGGGTATTCAACCGAAACAGATTATATTTATGTCACAACAAGCGCTATGACCCATGAACAACTCCGTATAATGAGTGAAGAGGTAGGCTCTCATCGCACGTTGCTGATTTGTGGTACAGCCTTTGATACAAAATCAGCATCCTTTGAAAATCTGACACTCACTAAAATCCCCCGTGCAGTATTAGAAAAATGCGAATGGGGAAGGGACGATTACAGTTTAAATGTAGCCAATCTTGAACCAGTGATTGTGGTAAAAGAAAACAACAAAAATAAAGATATTGTGCAAGCAGAATTAGATTTATTTGAATAGTATATAAAAGCGGAGTTTTTCATGAACACTATTGAAAAAAGGATTTCTGCTCGCTTATCGTTACGTGATCCTCAACGTGAATCTTTAAATATTTTGGTAAAAATCTTAGAAAATATAGAGCTTTCTAAAAATGCTGATTTGGTTGCAGAGTTAGAAGTGATAAAAAATCTTTATCCTTCTGTACAAGATTTTGAACGAAACTTTCCCTCTTTTTGTTTTGCCTTAGCAACGGGGGGTGGGAAAACGCGACTTATGGGTGCTTTTATCAGCTATCTTTATTTAACAGGTCGCAGTCGCCATTTTTTTGTTTTAGCGCCAAATTTGACTATTTATGAAAAGTTAAAACAGGATTTTAGTCCCCAAAGTCCGAAGTATGTTTTCAGTGGAATGAGTGAATTTATTGCCAATAGACCCGTTATTATTACAGGTGAAGATTATGAAAGTGGTAAAGGTATTCGCGCTGATGAACACTATTTTCAAGGACAAAAGCGTTTGTTTGAGAATAGAGATACGGCTTTTATCAATATTTTTAATATTTCTAAAATTAATACAACAGATAATAAAAAAGGCGCACTAAAATCTAGTATGCCGAGGATTAAACGCTTACAAGAGACAATTGGCGAAAGTTATTTTGATTATCTCGCAAATCTTCCTGATTTAGTTTTGTTAATGGATGAAGCACATCGTTATCGTGCTTCTGCTGGTGCAGCGGCAATTAATGAGTTAAAACCTGTTTTAGGAATAGAGCTTACAGCGACACCAAAAACAATAGGTGCAAAACCCGTAGATTTTAAAAATGTTGTCTATAGTTATTCACTTGCAGAGGCGATGAGGGATGGTTTTGTAAAAGAACCTGCTGTTGCTACACGTAAAGATTTTCAAGCTCAAAATCATACATCTGAGCAATTAGAACATATCAAATTACAAGATGCAATTCATGCCCATGAAAATGTGAAAGCAGATTTAATTGTCTATGCAAAAGATTATAACAAAAAGTTCGTTAAGCCTTTTATTTTAGTTGTTGCTCAAGATACAAATCATGCACAAAAACTACGGAATTTATTGGAATCAGATGAATTTTTTGCAGGGGCTTATAAGGGAAAAGTTTTAGAGATTCATACAAAACAGTCAAATATAGAAGAAGATCAAAATATTCAAAAAATTATTGCTATTGAGGATCCTCATGAGCCAACGGAAATTGTTATTCACGTTAATAAATTAAAGGAGGGGTGGGATGTTACTAATCTCTATACTATTGTACCGTTGCGTGCATCGGCTTCAGAAATTTTAACAGAGCAAACAATTGGGCGTGGATTGCGTTTGCCTTATGGGTATAGAACAGGCATGGAAGCTATTGATCGTTTAACAATTATTGCGCATGATCGTTTTCAAGATATTATTGATCGTGCAAACGATCCAAACTCAATTATAAAAAAGCATATTGAGATTGGAACAGGAGGGGATATCCCCTCTGAAAAGACAGATATAGTGACAGTTCCATGTCAAGTAGAAGCTTTATTGATGCAAACGATGGTAACACGTAATTCCGATATAAATGGAGCATCTGATTTACAAGGTATCATATTACGTAATACAGATTCCCCTACATTAACGCCTGAAGAGCAAGAAATTGCAGCGATCGCGTGGGATCTTATCAAAGAGAATGATAAATTGCCAAGTTCTCAAATGCTTTATTCTGCACCGATACAAGAAAAAATTGCTAATAAAGTTATGAATATTAAGCCTTCATCACAAAAGTCTCTTGTATCAAAAGTGGTTACAATTTTGACAAAACAATTAGCAGAATTGATGATAGATATTCCTAATATTGTATTCATACCTTCGCGTGACGTGACTTATGGTTTTTCTGATTTCGATTTGAAAAATCTAGAAAGCTTAAATTTGCAACCTGTTAGTAAAGAACTTTTAATTCGAGAATTGCGTACCCATAAAAGTATTTTTCTCACTTCTAAGAATGAATATGTCAAAGAGCCTTATCTTGAAAACTACATCATTCGTGGTTTAATTGATAATGATTTTATCGATTATGATAGCCATACGCTCTTATTACGAAAATTAGCTGGTCAGATGGTAGAACATTTCCGATCTTATTTACCCAATGATACAGCTGTTGAAAACGTATTAATTCACTATCAGAATAAGCTTACTAATTTTATTGTTGCGCAATTAAGAGAACATCAATGGGAAACACAAAAAGATTATGAGGTTAAAGTGACACGAGGTTTTACAACTTTAACACCTATCCATTATGTGTTGCCGCAAGGGACGTCTCCTCTTGATTTTCGTAATATTCCTGCCATTAAAAGCGATATTAAAAAACTTGTATTCAGCGGCTTTAGAAAATGTTGTTATCCTTTACAAAAGTTTGATTCAGTAGAAGGGGAATTACGATTTGCTCAAATATTAGAGGATGATGTACAAGTATTGAAATGGATGAAACCCGCTCGAGGTTTTTTCAAGATAGAATATGATAAAGGATCAATCTATGAACCGGACTTTGTTGTAGAAACGAAGGATGCCAAATATCTTTGTGAGCCTAAAAAAACCTCTGAAATGCAAAATCCTATTGTGTTAAAAAAGAGAGAAGCTGCAGTTCAATGGTGTTGTCATGCAACGCGCTATGCGGCTACTTCTGGCGGTAAAAAATGGTATTATATTCTTATTCCCCATGATGCTATTAAAGCAAATAGTAGTTTTGAAGGTTTGTGTGCAGAGTTTACCATTGCAGAATCTATACTTGAGAGCTCATAACTTATTTGCGTCAAAAATAAAACACATAAGTTTTTTAATTGACAGATGTGAGGTTCAATCAAATGTTTGAATAATTATTTTTAATTTTTTGCACTATCGCATCATTAATTTAAAAGTATTAATGGGTTCTTAAATCATAAAATTAATATTTTTTTCTAACAACATTAAAATAAAAGGAAAAATGTATAGAAAAGTTACACAAGATTATGATTTTTTATGGGGATTTTTAGCACATTTACAATTTTTGATAAAAGTACAATCTTACTTTCCTTATGTGAAAAGATCTTTGAGTTTATAGTCACAAATTAAAAAAAATATTTTAATTTCATTGGGTAATTTTATAAATATGCTTTTTTTAAAAAACTTAAATAGTTTATTGTTCTTTCATTTAAAAAAACTGAATATAATGAAATACCCAGAGGATAAAAGGGGGGAGTTTTTCATATGACTTTGAATTTAACAAACACTGTTTTTAATTTTTTAAAGAAAAACCCGACAAAAAAATTTACAGCTCGAGAAATTGCTCAATGGATATTTGAAAATTACCCAGAAAAATGCCGTCAAAAACAAAAGCATTCAACGGCAATAATTACTCCCCTTAATAGTGATGCAGCTCTTATTCAGCAAATTGTTGCTGAAATAGGAGCAGGACGCCCTCAGTTACAAAAACGTTATTCAGAAATTAAAACCACTGAAGGACGACCACGGCAATATTATTTTACTAAACAAACAGATAGTGCTGAAATTGATGCAGTAGAGGACATTGATGCAGCAGAGGACAATGCAAAGAGTAGAACAGAAGATGGCTCTGTTAAAGAGCATGATCTTTATCCGTTATTATCTAAATTTTTATGGTCAGAGCTTGCAGTTTACAGCAAGCGCATTAATGAGAAATGTTCTCGTAATAAACATGGTGCAGGCGGAAATAAATGGCTTTATCCAGATCTCGTAGGAATGCAAGATTTAAGCAGTGAATGGAATCGTGAAATCAAAGATTGTGTTTTGCAATATTTTGATAAAAAAACGAAGCTTTGGTCTTTTGAAGTAAAAATTCTCATCAATCGTTCAAATTTACGAAAAGCATTTTTTCAAACAGTTAGTAATTCGTCATGGGCTAATTTGAGTTATTTAGTTGCTAGTGAAATTGAAGGAGTTGATACATTAAAAGAGCTTCGAATGCTTTCAAGTTTGCATGGAGTTGGATTTATAAGACTTAATAAGGAAAACTCTTCCGAGAGTGAGATTTTAATTCCTGCCAAAGAACGTAGTGATATTGACTGGGATACTGCTAATAGACTAGTGGAGGAAAACAAAGACTTTCTTGATTATATTAAGCTCATTCGTCAATTTTATCAAACTGGCGAGATGCGTCCACTAGACTGGGATCATATGTATCCATGAGAGGTATTTTAAAAAAGACTCTATTGTTTAAAAGCCTTTTTTTCAGAGTGATAAAAAATTACTCTAACTATTTTATTTGACTTATTATATTGATATAATATATTGATTTATAATGATAATTATTCATTTGTTTTAAACTTAAATGAGGGGGGTAAATATCCTAGCATTCAATCTTTTAAAACCACCTTATATTGATATTGTATCAATCAAAATTGTTTGCGTGCATCTCATGAGTGGGCTTGAGTAGGGGAAGAGTAAAAATTCTGTTTTAGACCCGTTCTATTTTGTACGTGAGGCGTAATTCCATTAGATACTAGACTTAATAATTATAATTTATTACAAATTTGATATTTTAGAAAGTGAAATTCAATTTTCTTGCTTTGTTTACATCAAATATTGAAAATATTACTTCCTCATATTGAAGTCTTCTTACGGAGAATATACACTACTATTTCTTTAATTTTCATTGTTTTTCGTTTTTATTATTATTAAGTTTTTTGTTATCCAAATTAAACATTCAAAAAAAACTTTACTCTTATAAAATATTCACACAGTTTGCCACAATATTCTCTTTATTTTTCAATAATACCGCACGCCAAACGCGCACCACCTCCGCCAAGCGGTAATGGTTTGTCTGATTGATTATCTGCTCCTAAATGAATGACTAAAGAGTGCCCTTTAATTTCAGAGATTTTTTTTAATCGTGGAGCAAGAACGCTCATCATAGCATACCCTTGCTTATCAACATAAAGTGCTGGTAAATCACCAAGATGACCATTGACATTATAAGGTCCTAAATGTTTTCCGGTATGTTCCGGATCATAATGTCCACCTGCGCTTCCACCAATTATGCCATCTTTTGTATCACATGAAGGATTTACATGTATATGAAAACCATGCATCCCTTCTGATAAAGTAGATAAATTAGGGATGAAAATCAAACCGTATGTGTTTTCTTCAATTTTAATGCTACCAATAGCCTTTTTGGAATTATTATATTCTAATTTATAAATATTTACTTGTGTTGATAGTGCTAATGCAGAATTTTTATGAATTAAAAATGCCATAAAAACCAATAATGATAATAATATTTTTTTCATAAAATTCCTTTATACTTATATTTAAATAAATTTTATCTATAAAAATAATCTATATTATTAAATATATATGATTGTATTAAATTGAAATTTAAGAAAAATAATTTACATAGAAATATTATTTCATTTATAACACGATAATTATTTCATCAAAAACAGAACATATAATTTGTTGATGACTTAATTATTTTTCATAGAAAAAATGACGAAAAATTTTTATTCATTATGAAATTTATAAGAGAAAGAATTATTATGATTCATATAAATTTCCCATAAAATACAGCATATACCGACACTTCCTCCCATTCCTGATCCTATCAGTGTTCCTATTATCATTCCGGCAGAAAGTGCTACTCCTATACCCATTGCGATAACTGGACCAAATCCTGGAAGAGCAATATAACCATAAGTTGCAAGAGTTGCTGCGATAGCTCCTGATATGCTACCATTTAAACCGCCAATGAAAGCAAATTCTTTAATAGAATGGCAGCACTTTTTTAATTTTTTTTCCTTACAGCTATGAACAAAAACGTTGCTGTAAGTTTTAAAATCAATCATATTTTTTTCTTTCATTTTGAATGCTAACTGTTCCTGAATAGTCAACGGATACGAAAAAATGGGACTTTTTAAATTTTACTAAAGCACGCCAGATGCCTTTGTCATCTAAACGCAATCGTTTAATATTCTCAAAACCATTTTGCATAAGACAATTTTTAACTTGTGAAGCAGTAAATGAGTTCTGACCTATTTTAGTGACATTTTGAGTAGAGCTATAGGTAAAGGCTTGACAATAAGGAAGATGAAAAACCTCACTGATTGAAGTAGTGACTGTCAACGAGACACATACAATCATTATAAAAAAAATACTTAATTTCAAAAATTTATTTAGTTTCATCTTGTCACCATTTGTTGAAACAACACTTCATTAACCTCTGTGTTACTAACAAGTTCCCAAGATGATTTTATTTTTAATAATATACTTAATGATAAAAAATTTTGAAACTCTATTGATTAAATAAAAATGTTTTTTATTATTTATTTTCTTATTAAAATTAATGTTATAAAATAACTATTTCAAAATGGTATTATTTTTCATTTGCTTTATAGTGTAAAATTTAACAGACATGATTTAGCAAGATATCTTTACAATTCCATTTGTAGTCTATAATTAACTTAATTATTATGCTTATTAGTTTTTTATCTGTAATTTTGATATTATATACAAATATATAAGAAATATATTTATTATAATTATTTTTTTCTTATTTTATATTAGTATGCTAAATATATATAATAATTTTTAATAAAAAATGATGTATAGTACTACTAATTTTACATGTTTTATTACAAAATCTCAAATATAAATAATTTTTCTGTGGTTATTGATACCTTATTCACTTATTATTATTTGTTTATTTTACGTTATTATCCATTATTGCTCAGTAGAGCTGTTTAGATGATTTTGTTGGAAATATTTGCATAATTTCCTTGAATCCACAACTGGGATACATTCCTTCGCGCATAAATAAATTACGTAATGGTGAAAAACTATGTAACAAACCAAGCCCAACGCTTCGTATGATATGAATAGGCAACATATGAGAAAGTAGAGCAGAGTTAAGTGTATGAACAGCTCCACTTCGGATTAATATATCTGGTTTGCGGCATTTGTTATAATGCGCAACAATCATTTCAGAGTTAGAATTGGACATTTTATTGAGTAAAATATCAATCAAAGTTTGGACATCACGGAATCCTAAATTCAATCCCTGTGCCCCAATAGGGGATAAAACATGAGCGGCTTCACCCACTAAAATTGTTCGATTAGCAGCAAAATGATGAGAAAGAAGTCCTGAAAGCGGCCATGCTTGAATTGATGTTTCTAAGCTTAGCTTTCCAAGCATTGATTGCATTTGGTTTTCGATCATTTTTGCAATTTCTTTTGGTTCTATATTCAACAATTCCTCAGCACGAGAAGGATGAACAACCCATACAAGACTAGATCTTCGCCCTGGTAAAGGAACCTGTGTAAATGGACCATGTTCTGTATGAAATTCGGTTGATGTATTTTGATGAGAAAACTCATGAGAAAAGTTGAGAACAAGTGCTTTTTGTGGATAATTCCACTGTTTGACACTTATTCCTGCTGCGGCACGTGTAAGAGAGTGACGTCCATCAGCAGCAACAACAAGTGGTGCTTGAATGACTCTATGATCAGCAAGAGTAATACATACATGGTTTTTTGTGTGATGAAAAGATTTGGCTGCCGAAACAAATCTTGTAATATTGGGCGTATGTGCAACAGCATCGACTAAAGCACTGTTCAATTTTACATTAGGTATATTATAGCCAAAAGCTTTTTCACCAATTTCAGCAGAAGAAAAATGCACCGTAGGAGCATGCACAATTCTAGAAGTTATATCTACAATTCTCATATAGGATAAAGAAGCAGCATATTTTTGAATATTATTCCAAATATTGAGTTTTTGAAGCATGCGTATTGCAGGCATCATAAGAGCAGTTGTCCGTAACTCATCTGTATGAGCAGGGGGGCCGACAAGAAAAACAGAAAACCCCTCATGTGCAAGACTCAGTGCGGACAACATTCCCACAGGACCTGCACCAATAACAGCAATATCTTTATGCTCTTTCTTTTCAAATATCACAACGATTTGAACCTTTATCCATTGAGAAAATATTTTAACATTTCCAAATGATCACTCTCTTTTTATTATATGAAGCTCTTCTATTATAGTATGTAATAAATAATGCGATATAAAAAAGTAACCTTTTTATGATTTTTTTAAATGCTGGGTTATATCATCGGTAAAAAATGGCGTATTAATAGATGGTTGAAGACTTTAAAAACGAGGATAAGAAAACCTTGAAACGTAAACTAACAAAGAAAATCAAAACAAATGCTAAATTATTACGCCATAAAAAAGTAACAATGCCACAAGCAAAGGCTTTTTCTGTTCATTTACTAACAGCTTCGGGATCATTTTTAGCGTTTCTTTCTCTTATATCAGCCTCTCAAAAAGAATGGACAGCTATGTTCTGTTGGCTTGGGCTTGCACTTCTCGTCGATGGTATAGATGGACCAATTGCACGCAAACTTGATGTTAAATACGTTCTTCCAACATGGTCTGGAGAGCTGTTAGATAATATTATTGATTACGTGACTTATGTCTTAATTCCTGCTTTTGCACTCTATCAAAGTGGTTTTATGGGGGTAGGGTTATCGTTTTCATTGAGTGCAATTATTGTTATTTCATCTGCTATTTATTATGCAGATACTAGCATGAAAACCAAAGAAAACTTTTTTAAAGGATTTCCTGTTGTTTGGAATATGATGATTTTTACGCTTTTTGTCGTAAGACCGGGAGAGTGGATTACTTTTATCATTATTGTTTTATCGGCGATTATATCTTTTTTGCCAATTTATTTTATCCATCCAGTAAGAGTCCTTCGTTTACGCAGAGTTAATTTTCCAATTTTTCTCTTATGGTGTTTTTTTGGTGTTTCTGCATTCTTTTATCAACTAGAGGCTCCCTCTTGGGTTAAAATAGGAATTTCAGTAACAGGATTTTATATATATTGTATTGGCGCAATCATGCAAATATTTCCTCAACTTGGGGCAAAAAATATAAAAAAACAATAAATAGTTGTTTTAAGAAGGGTGTAAGATGCAAATTGATTTTGGAGCAGATGATGATATTTCTTTTACGAAAGAAGGCCGTGCTGGTATTATAAAGCTCACACGCCCTTCAGCATTAAACGCTCTGAATCAACGAATGGTTTCAGCTTTAAAAAAAGCTCTCAGGACATGGGAAATAGATGATAATGTTTCTTGTGTTTTAATTGAAGGGGAGGGGCGTGCTTTTTGTGCTGGTGGAGATGTTGTAGAAATCTACCATATGGGGAAAAGTGCCTCTGCTTGTCAATACTTTAGTGATGAATATAGTTTAAATGCTTATATTAAACATTTTTCAAAGCCCTACATTTCTTTCTTAAACGGTATTTGGATGGGAGGAGGGGTAGGTATTTCTCTCTATGGTTCGCATCGAATTGTTACAGAAAATACAGTTTTTGCTATGCCAGAAGGTGCAATTGGATTTTTTCCAGATGTAGGTGCAAGTTTTTTCTTACCATCTCTTCCCAATCATTTTGGCATCTATCTTGCATTAACGGGCGCACGCATAAAGTGGGGAGATTGCTTAAATTTAGGATTAGCAACACACGCCGTTGCTGAAATTGAATTCGATATGATTAGAAAAGCTATTATTGAGCAAGGAGATCCTACTTTAACTTTAAACGAGCGAGCAATTACAAAAGACTATGAAACGAGTCATGAAACACGTTGTATTATTAACACTTGTTTTAGTGCCCATACCTTAGAAGAATGTCTTGAGTTGCTACATAAAAAAAGTAATGAAGGTATTTTATTTGCTAAAGAATGTTATGATATTTTGCAGTCACGTTCTCCGATAAGTTTAAAAGTTATCTGGAAACAAATGAAACAAAATTCATCTCAAACGTTGGAAGATTGTATGAAAATTGAAAACCGTATTGCACATCATATGATTAATTCACATGATTTTCATGAAGGTATACGTGCTATGTTAATAGATAAGGATAAAAGACCTCAATGGCAGCCAGATAAACTTTCAAATGTGACAGATGAAATGGTAGATTCTTACTTCCAACCTGTTGAGCAAGAGTTATTATTGTGAAAAATAATTCACACAAACGGATTTCAAAAATCAATTTAATCTATAACTGTTATTTACGGTTTTTGGCACTCATTTGCTTAGTCCTAGGTATTTGTTATTGGATACGCCTTGTTGGTGTTTTTCCAGGTGTTCTATGGCGTTTTGATCTTATGCCTTGGCAGTGGCAATTTGCATCAGCTATATTGGCTATTCTCTATCCTATTGCCTTAGTTGGACTTTGGATGTATTCATTATGGGGTATCATTGTGTGGTGTATTGCAGCATTGATTGAAGCAATAACAATATATTATTCTGATTTTATTTATCAGCCATTTGTACCGTTATTTCATGGAATATTGTTTTTAGCTTTCATAATACTACAAATTGTGATGATTTTTTTTAAAAGAGTAAAAAATAAAAAAACATCGTGATTGAAATTTTCGAGCCAGAATAACAGGCTCGATTTTCAATCATACTAACTTCAAAGGTCATCAAGTTTTTAAAAGTAGCTCACCACAGTTTTCAAACATACGTTCCTCAAAGTGCTAATGCTAGATATACTCCTTCCATAAAGTTCCATAATATAGATTATGCGATAATAAGATACAGAAAAATAAAGCAAACCCTACTTTAAAACATAAATCATATTTATAATCGTACAACTCACTTTTTAAAAAAAATTATGGTAATGGCGATAATAATTGAACCGCACATTAAAATATTCGGTCTTTGAGAATATTCCTCAAAGACCAAAATAGTTGTGATGAAATTACGTCGTATAAATAATAAAAATTACTGTACTATTTTACAACGTTTCATACGTGCAAGATCACTCAAAACAGCATTACGATTATTTAAAGCTGAAATTTCATTACTTTCACTTGATTTTACATCCATAAAAAACAAAGCAGGTACAAATACAACACCTGCTGCTGCTAAGGCCACGTTTTTATTTCTTGCTTTAGAACGCTCTGCAATTGTATCATTAATCTGACGTTTATTAGCAAAAAACTCCCGTTGAATATCGGCACAACTCATTGATCCGTCATGTAATGTTGTCGTTGAAATGTTTTTTTCTAAACGCCCTCCACATGCTGTCAAGGAAACCGCTAAAACCACAATACATACACCCCGCTTAAAATTCTTATACATAAAAGCCTCATTTTTGACATAAAAAAGCACTAAATATGTCAAAATTGAAATAAAATAAAGGATAAATCTAAAAGTATTTTATTTAACTTAAAATATTGCACATAATAAGCTTACGTATCTGTTTCAAAAGTAAGACCTTGATATGCAGGTTTTACATAGGATGGGACATAATTTATAACCGTATTGTAATCCAGCGATCTGTCCATATGTGTGAGTATTGCTTGTTTTGGCTTTAAATATTCTATCCATTGTAATGCTTGATCAACAGAAAAATGACTCGGATGGGATTTAAATTGAAGAGCTTCAATGATGAGAACATCCAAATCCATTAATTTGAATAAAGTTTTTTCAGGAAATTCACTAACATCCGTACAATAGGCAACATTCCCAATCCGAAAACCTAAGGAATGAATGTTTCCGTGGTGTTGTAAATGTGTATTGACACTTATTGCTCCACCCTGCCCCTGAATAATAAATTGGCTATCTTCATTGATAAGATGCTCTTTTAAAATGGGAGAATAAGATGAATCTTTTGGTGTTTGAAAACAATATCCGAAAGCACTTTTGAGATGTTCTAGTGTAAATCTGTCGGCATAGATATCTATTAAACATTTTTGTGCAAGTGCATAGCTGCGTAAATCATCAATACCGTGGATATGATCTGCATGAGAATGTGTGTAAAGAGCAGCATCAAGATGGCTTACACGTGCATCAATCATTTGTGAGCGAAAATCTGGACCTGTATCAATAACGATCGTTGTTTTGTCTCCTGAAGGTTTAATACGTTCAACTAATAAAGAACTTCTGTAGCGTTTATTTTTAGGGTTATTCGGATCACATGTTCCCCAATCACCATTGGGCCGTGGTACTCCTGGAGAAGGACCACAACCTAATATTGTAAATCGGTATTGATCACACATATCTTTTGCCTTATTTCATTTTACTAAATAAACGAAAAGCATTACGCGTTGTTATTTGAGCTGTTTCTTCAATGCTTAAGCCAATTGTTTCAGCTAAAACAGCTGCTGTATAGCATACAAAAGATGGTTCATTTGTTTTTCCCCGATGGGGACTAGGTGCTAAGAATGGAGCATCTGTTTCCACTAACAAATGCTCATGGGGCACAATTTTTGCTATTTCACGGATTTCAAGTGCATTTTTAAAAGTGAGAATACCTGAAAAAGAAATATAACCACCAAGTTCGATTCCAGCACGAGCAAGTTGCATTCCAGACGAATAACAATGAAGGATAAAGGGGAAAGCTCCTTCTTTTATCTGTTCACGTAATATTGTCTCCATATCGAGATCGGCATTGCGTGAATGTATAACAAGAGGAATCTGTGTTTCTCGAGAAGCAATGATATGTTCTTGAAAAACTTTTTTTTGCTCTTCTGGTGTAGAATAATCATAATGATAATCAAGCCCCCCTTCCCCAAACGCAACAATTTTAGGGTGATTCGAGAGCTGTATAAGCTCTTCCGCTGTAATATTTTGTTCTTCATGCGCATGATTGGGGTGTGTTCCAACAGAACAAAAGACTTGATCATAGCTTTGCGCAATGGCTAACAGCTTATCTAACTTATGAACATGGGTTGAAATTGTTATCATACGTTTAACGTCAGCATCTAAAGCCCGTTGGATAACATTATCCAAATCTTGTGAAAAATCTTCAAAATCAAGATGACAATGTGTATCAATCAACATGATAAGTATCTTCTTTCTTCAAGATATAACGAGGAAAAATCGGTTCTGGTGGTGGAAGATCAAGCCCTTCTTGAATTTTTGAGTGACTTATATGATACAATAACCGATCATCTTCAGCAACCGCAAGGCTATCAAGAAGTTTCGCTGCTGATTGGGGTATGAAAGGTAAAAGCATAATTCCTATTCTCCGCAAGATTTCTACAGTGATATAAAGAACTGTAGAAAATCGCTCTTGGTCATTTTTACGTAAACTCCAAGGTTGTTCGTTGGCAAAATAGCGATTGGCATCTGCTACAATTGAAAAAATAGCTGAAAGTGCTAAATGCATACTATAAGAAGACATAGCTTGATGTACAGTTTCAAGTACTTGAAGAGATTGTTCTAAAAGCTGTTTATCTTGAGCTAAAAATGAAGTTGGTCTCGGGACTTGTGCATTACAATTTTTGGCAATCATAGACAAACAGCGCTGTGCTAAATTACCAAGATCATTAGCAAGATCAGCATTAATACGGTTCACAAGGCTTTCATGGCTATAACTACCATCTTGTCCAAATGGTACTTCACGGAGAAGGAAATAACGGACCTGATCAAGACCATAATGATCAACCATTTCAAAAGGATCAACGACATTTCCAATAGATTTTGACATTTTTGCACCACGATTAAGTAAAAAACCATGTGCAAAAATATTTTTAGGCAATTCAATTCCAGCAGACATTAAAAATGCCGGCCAATAAACTGCATGAAAACGAATAATATCCTTACCAATAATATGCGTATTTGCAGGCCAAAAATCACGTTTTTTTGAATTTTCATTGAAAAAACCAATTGCTGATAGATAATTTGTAAGCGCATCAACCCAGACATACATCACATGCTTTGGATTCTCAGGAACAGCAATGCCCCAGTTAAAACTTGCGCGTGAAATAGAGATATCTTTTAAACCTGATTTTATAAAACTTATAATTTCATTACGCCGCTCAAGTGGAGCAATAAAATCAGGATGTTTTTCATAATATTCAAGAAGAGCCTTTTCATAATGAGAAAGTCTAAAAAAATAACTTTCTTCTTCATTCCATTCAACTGGAGAGCCTAATTCTTTCTCACGGCGGATGTTGTCTGGTCCAATTTCCGTATCTTTTTCTTCATAATAGGCTTCTTGGCGAACCGAATACCACCCCGTATAACGACCGAGATAAATATCGCCATTTGCTTCCATCTTTTTCCAAATTTCTTGACAAGCTTGGTAATGGCGTTCTTCTGTCGTACGAATAAAATCATCGTTAGAACAATTTAATACTGCAAGCATTTTTTGAAACACAGCACTATTACGATCTGCAAGTTGCTGAGGTGTCATACCTAATGCTGCTGCGGTTTGTTGCATCTTTAGACCATGCTCATCTGTACCAGAAAGAAAAAATACATTTTTTCCGTTTAATCGTTGAAAGCGGGCTAAGACATCGCTTGCAATTGCACTATAGGCATGTCCAATATGTGGGGCACCATTAGGATAAAAAATGGGAGTTGTTATGTAATATGTGTCACGCATGTCATACTCGTTGTAAAACGCTATAAATAAAAGATATAAAGATATAATGACATAACGTCTGTTCATCGTATTGTCACGGAAAAACTAATCCTCATGAATGATCTTATGAACTTTAAAAAGTAAGTTAATAACAAACTGCTTTTTATCGAGATTAAACAGTTGTATTTCCTCTATTTCTTGATGAATCTCTTGCCATTTTTCCGCATATTTTTTTGAGAGAAATAAGTCACCCTTTTCAACGAGCATGATAGCTTTTTTTTGAATTTTATTAAGAATTTCATCACAAAATTGTTGAAATTGGAATGTAGAAGAAACAGATGAAAATGTTTGTGCAAGAGTATGTACAATCGTTGCGTTACAAACAGGTTTCTCTAAGAGAGCATCAATTGTTTTAATAATTTCAAGACCGTCATGGCAGATAAGTAAAGCAGCTTTTCGAGGACTTCCTTTAGATTTTTTAATAATTATTTCAATTGTTTTCTCATCAGGTAAGTTCTGATTGGCAAAAATATGTATAATAACTTTTTTCATTTCATCGTTATTCAACGGACGAAAAGAAATTTTTTGACACCGTGAGTGGATTGTTGGAAGCAATTTTCCTGAAGAATGCGCGATAATAACAAATAACGTTTTTGAAGGTGGTTCTTCAAGTATTTTGAGAATTGCATTTGCTGCATTTCTATTCATATCATCTGCAGAATCAATAATAACAATACGCCATCCATTATCTTGCGATGTTCGGCTTAAAAAATGCATAATATCACGGACATCATCAACGAGTATTCCTGTTTTAAACTTTTGCGTTTTTACATCAAATCGACGTGAAATATACAAAAGACCAGGGTGACTTCCTTGTGTAATTTGGCGCCATGGAGTAGAATAAGGATCGGGTTTCAAGAAAGCCTCCTGTTGAGAACTTAAAATGTTCCAAGCAAGATGAAAGGCTAAAGTAGCTTTTCCAATCCCATATTCTCCTTCAAATAACAATGCATGATGCAAACGCTCTTCTTTAAGCATTTGTGTCAAAAAATGACGAACATCCTCATGACCAAAGACAACATCATTCTGGGATGGTGATAAAATTGTATCAATATCATCATATTGGCGTAAGATATTTACATTACTCATGAAAGCTTATCCAACAATACCTGATGACAAATATTTTTTATTTGATGTGCAACCGCTTCCACTGAGCCAGTAGCATCAATGACTCGAAATCTATGGGGTTCCTGTTTGGCCAATTGAAGAAAAGCTTGACGCCTTTGTTCTTGAATTTCCAACTGATCTTTTTCAAAATAATCAATTTCTTCTGTTTCTTTTCTTCGTAAATTTGCACGTTTCATACCACACATTGCTGGCATATCTAATAAAAATGTTAAATGGGGCAAGATACCATTGAGTGCAATACACTCTAAAACAGCAAGAAGAGAAGAACTGACTGTATCATTGAGTCCTTGATAAACGCGTGTAGAATCAATAAAGCGGTCACATAAAACGATTTTACCTTTTTGCAAAGAAGGCGCGATAACCTCGGTAACATGGTCGACACGTGCGGCTGTAAACAAAACAGCTTCAATCAACGGTCCATAATGTTGCGCCTGCCCTGACAATAAAATATGCCGGATTGCTTCTGCTCCTAGCGTTCCCCCTGGTTCTCGTGTTGTGACAACATCATAACCTTGGTGTGAGAGAGACTCAGCAAGTAAAGAAATCTGCACCGTTTTTCCTACCCCGTCCCCTCCTTCGAATGTAATAAAATAACCTGACACGTATGACCTTAACCTTATTAGCACGTAACTACAAATATTTCCGTAACCATCCAATTGTTATTTCATAGAATGCATTTTTTACTTTTGCAAAGAAACTTCCTTCCTGAACATTCATTCCGGCAAAAACTGGTTTTTCCAGAAGAACCTTTTTATCTTCTAAAATTTGAATAACGCCAACTGATTGTCCAGAAACGATAGGAGCTTTCAATGGACCATGATATTTAATTTTTGCTTTAACATTTACTTTTTTTTCATTCGAAAGCATAAAACTTATTGGTTTTTTAACAATGAGTGGAACAAAATTTTGCGTACCACCATAAACAGAAGCACGACCAACCGTTTCTTCTTTTATGAAAATCGTTTTGAGATCAAATGCTGTCATTCCCCATTGAAGAATGCGTTCTATTTCTTTTGTATATTTTTTACCATCTTGCAAACCATTGATTGCTAAAAAAAGACGTCGATGATTTTTAGAAATGGTGGCAACCATTGAAAAACCTTCTTTTTCACTGTAGCCAAAACCAAATCCTTCTACACCAATTTCCTTAGAAATAAGAGGGTTTTTATTACGTTGAAAAATATTATTCCACGTAAAATGAGGCTCACGATAAAGTGCATAATAATCCGGATATTCCTGAACAATATGACGTGCTAATATAATCATATCACGCACGGTTACAAATTGTCCATCTTCGGGTAGCCCTGTTGCGTTAACAAAATGACTCTGAGATAATCCGACTATTTTCGCGCGCTGATTCATCAGTTTTGCAAAATGAGCCTCATGTCCAGATATTCCTTCAGCAAGAATAATAGCAGCATCATTTCCATTCATAATAATTAAACCACGTAAAAGATCAGAAACACTGATTTCTGTCTTTATCTTTGCAAACATAGTGGTTGTACCGGAAGGTGCTCCACCTTTACGCCAAGCATTTTCACTGACCTTGAATTTCTGCGTACTCTTTAACATTCCCTCCTTTAAGTGATGAAATACGACTTCCACTGTCATCAATTTTGCTAATGAAGCAGGAAAAAAAGGAATATCACTTTGTTTTTCATAAAGTATTGTCCCTGTATCATCATCGAGTAACAACAATTGTGATGCAGAAATTTGAAAACCTTCTGCTCTCCCCCACGTGTCAAATGCCAATATCCCCCATAAAGTCAATAAGATCCTTAATGTTGTATACATAGCTTCTCCTCCCATCCCAAAGATCAACATAAAGAATCTTATATAGGAAAAAACTTTTTTATTTCCGCAAATTGAGGAATTATTGACAACTCAAGAAAAGACTTTATTTTTATTCAACTTTATCAAAAGTAATATGATGAACTTTTTATCTTCTACATAGGTTTAGTTTAATATTTTAAAGTATACAAAGACAAAAATATTTTTAAGTTTTTTGTTTTATATTTATAGTACATTGTTTATTATAAAAATTATAATATTTTAACTTATATATTATTAAAAATGCTGTAAGATTTCTTCGTTATATTTCTTTTCATATTGAATTTAATAAAATTCGCTTACTTACGCGTCATAAGTAAAGTTCGTATATGGATAAAAATTATTAAAAAAGAGAATAAAAATACCTCTTATCAACCTCTCAAGTGTTAAAAATTATCGCACAAAACATTGGAGGTTTACAAAGTGTACGATGGTGTCGGTTTATATCTTCATAAGTGTAAAGATAGTGATGTCTAAAGGCGTTACCAATCATACCATTCATAGGCGCTATCGTAAAATAGGCTTGTAACGTGTTGAAATATTTCCCTTTTAAATAAGTACGTGAATTGGCAATGTATGTGTATTTTGTTTGAGACGCTCTGTTTCTCGTGAGGGGACTTACTCCATTAAAGAACATGATAAACAAAAGCATGAAGTAATGCATAATCTCTTCATAAGATATTACCGTGGATGCTTTTTGGAAAGCTGCAAAACCGAATCAAAAGAAAATATTTTTCAAGCTTTTTATTCCTATCAAATTGATTGTATAGTTGCTTTGGAGATTACACAAACAAGACTGATACAATAATCTCCCCTCGTCTAGCAAAAGCTATTACAGCAAGAAAAGTACGCGCTTTATTAAAGCAAGAAATATCATAAAACGACGAATAGACCAGTAATGGAGCGGAAAGAACGTATTGAATTTATAATAGCACCCAACCACGCTTTTTTAAAAGGACAACGCGCTTTAAGATGAAAACCTTCCACTAAATCCGTAAGTTCTTATCTTTTTTACTAGAGAATTATATAGATAAAAAATCAACGCATATTTTCTTAAAACAGTTGTAGCCAATTGACCTTTGTTTTTTTGTTTAGCTTATTTATAGAAGCAACTTGATCGAATGGCATCGGCTTATCAACCATGATAGGACCAATTTCTGGCAATTTAACTGCAACAGTTTTATTACGTTGTTCCTGTTCAACAGCAGCTGCTTTAGCTAATCCTTCTTTGTTTCCTGTATTGCGCTTGTCTTTTAACAAAACAGTTTCTCTTTTTTTCGAAACATTTTCTGACGCTAATGAATACGAGGCAGCATTTCCAGGAGTATAAGAGGCCATTAAATATGCACCATCATAATAGCCAACGGGTGCTTCAGCAATATATTCTACCTTAACATCTGCAACCCCCCTATCTACATACCCCAGTATTGCCGCAGCTTGCCTTGATAAATCAATGATTCTGTCTTTCATAAAAGGTCCGCGATCATTCACTCTAACAATGATTGAAGATCCATTTTTCAAATTAGTAACACGAGCATAGCTAGGTAAAGGCATTGTAGGATGAGCAGCAGTCAAAAGATTCATGTCATAAATTTCACCGTTGGCAGTTAAACGCCCATGAAAATCTGAACCATACCATGATGCTTCGCCAACACGTTTATAAGTTGGATCATTTTGAGGATAATACCACTTTCCTTTTATTTGATAAGGTTTACCAACAACAGCTCGTCCACGCTTTTTTTCTTCCGATTGATTCTTCTTATTGGATACTTGTTGAGGTAGTACAGAAGTGTTTACGTCAATTGGTTTATTATGATAGGAATCTTTTATTGAAAAATTCATAGTTTGGCTTGCGCAACAAGATACCAGTGACTGAGAAATGACGATCATAGAAAACAATTGAAGTGATGGTTTAATAATAAAAGTAAATTTCTTTTTTCTATTTGAAGGCATCTATTCAGTCCACTTATTTCTGTTAAGTACTACTGTAAAAACCACGTCACGCTGTCACGCTTTTTATATGCGACGGAAGAATTTACGTTTTTAAATGATTTCCCTCGCGCATATACCACCCTTGAATTGGCTCCTTTTATCAAGAAATTAACACATTGTTAACCTTTTTATGATTTTTGTAAGAAATAAATGTACTATAGTAGATGTTTAAAAGAATGAAAATTAAACAAATCAACATCTTATAGAAAAGTTATTTCATAATATAAACTGTGAATAAGTGGTGATTTTAGCAACTTGTTTTGCGAATCATGTAATGCAGTAGGTATTAAAAAATCAATCTATGGATTGAGAAAAGGAGCAACCACATTTTCTGCCAACGCAGGTACAACCGTATCGTAAGCTTAAAGCTCTTTATTTTGGACAGGAGACAGCATAGCATCGCTCTATTCCAAAACATCTGATAGAAAATGACTGATTATAGAATCAATAAAAAACTTCAAAAAGAATCAAAACGAGAAAGATTCTTAAATTTTTGTATAGTCTATTGATATTATTTAAATTTGGTGAGCGCGCAGGGATTCGAACCCTGGACCTACTGATTAAAAGTCAGTTGCTCTACCAGCTGAGCTACGCGCTCTCACACAAGCTATCTAGTTTGTAGACTATCTAATTTGCAGAAAGTGAAGGGAACATACGGTTGACTTTTCATTTGGTCAACACCTTTTGAAGAAAAATATTATTATTTTCTTCAGTTATCAATAATTTTCCGTTTTCCCCTCCTTTTTTCATCATTGTATAGATACTCTTTAATCTTCTTTTTGAAGTTTCAATCAAGGAACAATTTCATTGCAAAATATTGCATAGATTCGGAGCGCTAAAATTATAAGAAATTACCCTCCTTCCCTCACATGGGTTGTTGAGCATAATGGATAGAGAAAAAATACCTTTTACTATAATATTATTTTTATATCTTCATATTTTAGTTTTCAATTTTCAAATATGAATACAGATTTACAATATAACATATTGATTTATAACAATTTATAATTTCATCACTTGAGTGAGAGAATAAAACTATAAAAAAGAAATGAAAATACCTTTTATACCTCCTTTCAATAACCAAAAATTATCTCAACATTAGGGTTCAGCAAAATAGTATATAGCGGTTGGTACGTTAGACCTGAAAATGGGACAATGAGCAACAATGGCATTTTGAGGGTATGATTTTTATTCATGCATAATGAATATATAACGAAAGCCAATTTATCCTATAGAATAAAACAGACATAAAATTCAGTCTCATTGAAAGTATCCCGAATGACTATAAATTATGCTCACTATTATAGCTGTAGATAATTTTACTTAAAAAAAGCAGAAATAATATGCAGTGTGCAAAATGATCTAAATACCCATAGAGTGTTCTAAATATATAAAATGCCTTCTAATTAACTTTTTTATATCAAGAAATTACAAAATACGTAGATATATTTTTAGAAGAAAAGGATAACACTGGTCATAAAATTTAGTGTTGGATAATCCAGTCAGAGCTATAAAGTATTTTTATACATTGTTTAATATTAATGTAGATATATAATATATAAATAATAATTTCATAAAATTCTTAAAGTAAGTTTTATATAAATAATAATTTAAATATGTCTATAAATAAACATATTGCTTCATTAACTTAACTTATAGGATCAAAAATAAAGAAAATAATTTTGATTTGGCGGAAAAAAAATTGTAAAATTGTTATATATACATGTATTTTTACTTTACTCCTTTTTTATTATTTTGATTGGAATATTGAATGCTAACATGTAAACAATATGAGCTACTCTTGTTTATTCATAACCATACAAAAGAAACTGGTGTTCCTCCTTCTTTTGAAGAAATGAAAAATGCATTAGAACTTTCTTCAAAGTCTGGTATTCATAAGCTCATTATAGCCTTAGAACAACGAGGGTTTATACGTCGTTTACCCAATCGCGCTCGTGCAGTGGAGGTGATTCGACTCCCTGAGAAAATAACATTTAACCTTTCTTTAGCACGTAAAATTTCTCCCAGTATGATAGAAAAAAATAAAAGGGAAATATCAAAAAACTTGAGTAACCTTGACAACTTTGATGAAGAAGAAAAAAAAAATATCACCATTCCTATTATGGGACGTATTTCTGCGAGCGTGCCCGCCTCTGCTATACTGCAACAAATAAACACTCTTTCTCTCCCACGCAATATGGTTAATACAGGTGAGCACTACGCATTAGAAGTTAAAGATGATTCTATGATGGAGGCTGGTATCCTTAATAAAGATACGATCATTGTGAAACGTCAAAATACAGCAATAACAGGTGAAATTATTGTTGCGTTTATTGATAAAAAAGAAGCCACATTAAAACGTTATCGACGCAAAGGAGCTTCTATTGCATTAGAAGCCGCAAATCCTCATTATGAAGCACGTACATACGAATCCGAACGTGTAGAAATACAAGGCAAACTTACCGGACTTATTCGCAAATATTAAAAATAAACCTTATAGTACGCGATAGATATCGCAATAAGGAGTTGTTGAGTATTTTTTTATTGTGCCACACGCAGTTGACTTCCTCTCCACTGCCAAAGGATGCCCCAATTCGGTCTATAAACAGTCCAGATCCTTATCGAGCGGGTTTCATTTTTCCTTCCCTACATCTCCTTCACTTACGCAAGGAGCGACAAGTAAGCTTTAAAATATTCACCACGTACTTTATAAAAGAACTTGAATGCTTTGAAGGAAGCAACCTTATATCATCGTCCTCAATGACAGAATTTTACGATATAAATTGTATGCATGCATAAAAACACATAAAATTTTGTAGAAAAAAATCAAATAACTTTGTAACAGATTTTATTGCATAGGTATAAAAATAAAGAACATTATTTTTCAGTTATAAAAGTGTAACTCAATCATTCACAATAATTGTAGGATCATCATGGTAGCACCTCGTATTAGTTTTGTCTCCCTCGGATGCCCAAAAGCACTCGTAGATTCTGAGCGAATTATTACACGCCTTCGCTCTGAAGGGTATGAAATTTCACGTCAACATCAAGGAGCTGATGTCGTTATTGTGAATACCTGTGGCTTTCTTGACTCGGCAAGGAGAGAATCATTAGCCAATATTGATGAAGCTCTCAAAAAAAATGGAAAAGTTATTGTAACGGGGTGTCTTGGTGCTGATCCTGATGTTATTCGCCAAACGTATCCTAATGTATTGGCTATTACAAAACCGCAAGCTTATGAAAGTGTTATAGAAGCTGTTCATACAGCAATTCCTCCTGTTCATGATCCTTTTCTTGATTTAGTTCCTCCCCAAGGTATTCGTTTAACACCTCGCCATTACGCCTACCTAAAGATTTCTGAAGGATGCTCTAACCAGTGTAGTTTTTGTATCATCCCTACTCTGCGTGGTGATCTCACTTCACGTCCCATCAGCGATGTTCTTCGTGAAGCTGAAAAACTCGTGCAAGCGGGTGTAAAAGAACTTTTAGTTATTTCACAAGATACGAGTGCTTATGGTATTGATCTAAAATATCTCGAAAATTCTTGGAAAGATCGTACAATAAAAACAAAATTCTTTGATCTTTGTCGCGAACTAGGCGATATGGGTATTTGGATACGTATGCATTACGTTTATCCTTATCCCCATGTTGATGAAGTTATCGAACTTATGGCTGCAAAAAAAATTCTTCCTTATCTGGATATTCCTTTTCAGCATGCATCACCAGCTATTTTGCGTCATATGAAGCGTCCTGCACTCATAGAAAAAACAAACCGTAGAATTGAAAAATGGCGAAAAATATGCCCAGATCTTACTTTGCGGTCAACATTTATTGTTGGTTTTCCTGGCGAAACGAATGAAGATTTTAATATACTCCTAGAATGGCTAGAAGAAGCAAAAATTGAACGCGCTGGGTGCTTTAAATATGAAGAGGTAAAAGGAGCCGCCGCAAATGATTTGGGATTAGAAAATATTCCTGAAGAGGTGAAAGAAAATCGCTGGCATCGTTTTATGGCAAAACAACAACAAATTTCTACACATCTTTTAAAGAAAAAAATTGGAAAAAGACTCCAAGTGCTTATCGATGAAAGTCAAGGAAAAGTTGCCAAAGGACGTAGTCAATACGATGCTCCAGAAATAGATGGTGTTGTCCATATATCATCACGACGCCCGTTGCGTGTTGGTGAATTTGTCAGCGTTAAAATTGAACAGTCGGATGCCTATGATCTTTATGGTGTAGCAGTTTGAAAATTTAACTTCTTCCCTGTCCTCAATGATGAAGATTTCTATCAGCATTGGTTTATAAAAAGATCGGCTACTCACAATCGAACTTGATCACTTATGTAACTCACTTCATGAGAATTTACGAGCAATCCTCGCCCTGAATGTTTGCTATACACTCCACAAATACCAAGCAGTTATATATTCTCTTAATTTAATGCCTTAAATGAGGTGACGGCGGCGCAAAAGAATAAAATCCTCAAGGTTCACCATTTTTACTTAACAAAAGAGAAAATCGACAATCGTACTATTTTCCCATTTTTCATATTGCGACAGTCATTAGTTAGTGAAAGGAAACTTTTTTCAATAGTGTCTTAATAAATAAGTATCTTATCTTAAACTCTTTGAACTTATTTTTTTAAATATCTAATCTTTATTAACAGGTCTTAAAATCAAAGAATTTCTTATCAAGCAAATGACTTGGGCGTACATTTGTTAAAGCGCGAATCATCGTATCTTTACGTCCTGGCATTTGTCTTTCGATATTTTTCAGCATTTCTTTCATTGCATTACGTTGTAAACCATCTTGACTACCGCAAAGATTACAAGGAATAATCGGAAATTGCATTGCTTGAGAAAATTTTTCCATATCCTCCTCAGCTGCATAAACAAGAGGACGTAACACAAAAAGATCTCCTTCATCATTTTTAAGTTTTCCAGGCATGGCAGCTAATCGGCCACCGTGAAACAAATTCATAAAAAATGTTTCTAAAACATCATCACGATGATGACCTAAAACTAATGCAGAACATCCCTCTTCACGTGCAATACGATAGAGATTACCACGTCGTAATCGAGAACAAAGTGAACAATATGTCTGCGACTCTGCCAATTTATCTGTAACAATGGAATAAGTATCCTGATATTCAATACGATATGGAATTTTATAAGAACTTAAAAAGTCTGGAAGAATATGCTTAGGAAATCCAGGTTGCCCTTGATCAAGATTACAGGCAAGAATTTCAACGGATAAAAGACCTCGCCACTTTAAGTCTAAAAGAAGCGCTAATAAACCATAAGAGTCTTTTCCACCCGATAAAGCAACAAGCCATTTTTTTCCTGTAGAGAGCATAGAAAAATCATCCAAAGCTTGTCGCATATGACGCAAAAGTCGTTTGCGCAATTTATTAAATTCTACGCTTGAAGGAGCAACACGAAACATTGGATGACAACTATCTGCTTCGCTTATTAAAGGATCATCTCTCCCTTCGTTTTCTTCTATTGCCTGATATTCAACTGAAACATCATTCATAATACCATATCCTGCACAATAAACAGCTCGTTTTGCAAAGATAAAAACAAATATTAAAGCAAGCTTACATTTATGTTTTTTGAATTTATAAATTAGATACACAAAAAAGAAATGGAACTATATAAGTCTATGACTATAAAACATAGCAATAAACTTAATATAGAACCATTCACAAAAAGCACTTATTAACTTCAGAGATTGTAAAAATAACACAATATTTTGAAGTTATAATAATAGAAGAGAAAAATAATTTCTCTTGCAGAAAAATTATCGAGAATAAAATTCAACAACCAAATTAGGTTCCATTTGTACAGCATAAGGAACATCTGCAAAAGCAGGAATACGTGTAAAGGTTGCTTTCATCTGTTTATGATCTGCTTCAATATAATCAGGGACATCACGTTCTGCCAATTGCACTGATTCTAAAACTAAAACAAGTTGTTTTGATTTTTCCCGAACCTCAATAACATCACCAGGTTTACAACGATAAGATTGAATATTTGTGCGCCGACCATTTACACTAACATGACCGTGATTGATAAATTGGCGAGAAGCGAAAATCGTAGGCACGAATTTTGCACGATAAACAACAGCATCCAAACGTGCTTCTAACAAACCGATAAGATTTTCACCAGTATCACCCCGTCGACGAGCAGCCTCTTCATAGGTCTTATGAAATTGTTTTTCTGAAATATCTCCATAAAACCCTTTCAATTTCTGTTTAGCGCGCAACTGCACCCCATAGTCAGAAAGTTTTCCTTTACGACGCTGTCCATGCTGACCTGGACCATAATCACGACGATTGACAGGAGATTTCGGACGACCCCAAATATTTTCTCCCATACGACGGTCAATTTTATACTTTGTTGTTTCGCGTTTACTCATCGCATTTCCTTATAAAATAAAACACGAGATCTCAAGACCCCAAGGAAACGCGCCCTCCTCTGCCTTTAAATACTAAAGACTGACAGAATACCTTAACATATCAATATGCAAAGTTATCCACGGGACACGTCAATTAATGCTATTTTCTTGAAAAAATAGCCAGATCATCATTATTGGTCTTACAACCCAAAGTCAACTCCTTTCATGAGTTTTAAGCCAAATCCTTTAAACAAATTCTCCGTTAAAGAAGTGATATTTTTCGATGTTAACAACGCAAAATCTTGATATTTCTTTATATATTGATCGTGTACTTTTTCCGACAGTGGTAATAATGATCTGATATGTTTGGCAATCGCTTTCGCCGGATCAATCCACTCAACGGACCATAAAGCATGTTCACGAAAGAAGTTAATCAAAAAAGGATAATGTGTGCAGGCTAAAACAATAACATCAGTATATTGTCCATTTTTTTCCACAAAACATGGTAGGATTTCTTTTCTTAACTCTTCTGAATCGATAGATTTTCCCCGTAAATAATCTTCAGCAAATCCAGCCAGCTTTTTACTTCCCACAAGTTGAACATGACACTGTCCAGCAAAAGAATTAATTAATTCATTTGTATAGGCACGTTTCACTGTTCCAGGAGTAGCTAATACGGAAATAAAACCAGATTTTGTTTGTTCAGCAGCTGATTTAATTGCAGGAACCGTTCCTACAAAAGGGACATGAGAAAAATTCTGTCGTAAATCTGCCATCATCAGTGTAGAAACGGTGTTGCAAGCAATCACACATAAGGCTGGATTGTAGCGTGTTAAAAGATTTGTAAAAATCTTTAAAATACGCTCTTTCAAAATATTTTCTTTCCAATTTCCATAAGGAAATCCTGCATCATCAGCAACATAGATAAATTGCATTTCAGGGATAAGAATACGTGCCTCCCTGAACACTGTTAAACCACCAATACCGCTATCAAAAAAAAGAACAGGTCGTTCATCCATTAGTTTTCACACTTATTTTTAATTTTTTCACGATCACGCTCTTCAGGTGCTCTACTCCCCCGTGGATATTGTGGCGAAAAATGATCCAAAGAAGATATAATGCCTCGCAATAAACGAACCTCAGGTTCACTAAAGTTAGCGCGCGTAAAAACAGAGCGCAAATTTGCAAGCATTACTTCTTTGCGTTCTGGGGGTCTAAAATACCCACGGATATTCAAAGCCTCTTCTAACTGAGATAAAAAACCATGAAATATTGTTTTATTTGCAGGTTCCATCTCTGCGGCACGAAATGCCGTATCGCTGACATCCTCTAGACCTGTTTTCATCCATTCGTAAGACATTAAAAGAACTGCTTGCGCAATATTAAGTGACGCAAAAGCAGGATTAACTGGAAAAGTAATAATTTCATCAACAAGGCTGATTTCATCATTTTCTAATCCCCATCGCTCTCTTCCAAAGACAATACCTGTCTTATGTCCGATACTTTCACGCTGACGTAATACGCTTGCTGCTTCGACAGCACTTTTTACAGTTTTAAATCCACATCTTTCACGTGCTGTTGTGGCAAAAACATAGTGTAAATCTGCAATTGAATCACGCAATGTATTAAAAATCACAGTGTTGTTAATGACATGATCAGCTTTACTCGCAGCAGCTATAGCTTTTTCATTTGGAAACATTTCTCGAGGTTTGACTAACCGAAGCTTAGAAAGCCCAAAATTTGCCATTGCCCTTGCGACCATACCAATGTTTTCAGGAAGCTGCGGTTCAACTAAAATAATAATGGGACCATTTGTTAAATTTTCACGATTCTTATTCGTTCCAGCCATCAATCTTACCTAGTTTCACTTAACTATCTCCCTCTCCACTATTTTTTACGAAACCTTCTTCACAGTACTCTAATGCTGTTTAATAATAAATTATAGGCAATGTTATCTTTTCACTCAAAGATAATAAATTTTAAAAGCCATTAAAGTGGACGATGGAATTTATAACAATTTATATAGGATATCGTAGCGTTTTTTACATCAATTTTATCTTTTTTTATAGGGAATAGCCCCTACAAATCATAATCTCAGTTGAATTATGAAATCATAAATCCTAAAAAAGGGATATGCACTTTATTCCCGAACTTTTTCCTGCAAAGCTTATCCGTCGTTATAAACGTTTCCTTGCGGATGTTCAACAAGATGATCAGCATGTCCTCACCGTATCTGTACCTAATACAGGATCAATGCTTGGATTAACAGCTTTCAACTCCAATATCTGGCTTTCATATCATAATAACATCAAACGAAAATATGCCTATCAATTAGAAATTATTGAAGCCTATAATACTTTGGTTGGCATTAATACTGCTTTACCCAATAAACTTGCATTAGAAGCAATTCAAAACGGATTACTACCAGAATTAAGTGGATATAAAACAATTTTAAAAGAACAACGCTATGGAACACAATCACGAATTGACTTTCTTTTACGTGACGACATTCTTCCTGACTGTTACCTAGAAGTCAAAAATGTTCATTTTATTCGTCAAAAAGGATTAGCAGAATTTCCTGATAGTGAAACAAAACGTGGAGCACGTCACCTTGATGAGCTCATAGGAGTTGTACAACAAGGAAAAAGAGCTGCTATGCTTTATATTATTCAACGAGAAGATTGCGCAGCTTTTACAATCTGTCATGATCTTGATCCACTCTATGGACGTAAATTTGATTTAGCATTAAAATCAGGAGTAGAATGTTATGCTGTAAAGTGTCACGTAAGTGTAGAAGGCATTTTTCCGATTCAGAGAGTAAAAATAGAAAACAGAAAAAACAATGACTGAGTATATTGAATATAATAAAAGCCCTTTAAAATTTAATGGGAAGATTCGCATTTTCGATGATTATGCTTTTGCTAAAATGCGTGAAGTTGGTCGCATTGCTGCAGAATGCCTTGATGCACTTACAGATATTATTAAGCCAGGCGTTACTACGCAAGAAATTGATGATTTTGTATTCATTTTTGGTGCTAAGCGAGGAGCACTTCCTGCTGATCTAAATTATCATGGATACAGCCATTCATGCTGTACATCTATCAATCACGTTGTCTGTCATGGCATTCCCAATAAAAGACCTTTGCAAGAAGGCGATATTGTGAATGTGGATGTAACCTTTATCCTTGATGGTTGGCATGGGGATTCAAGCCGAATGTATCCTGTTGGGAAAATCAGACGTGCTGCAGAACGCCTGCTAAAGATAACCTATGAAAGTCTTATGAAAGGAATCGCTGTTGTTAAGCCTGGAGCAACCACAGGTGATATTGGTGCAGCCATTCAACAGTATGCAGAATCTGAACGATGCTCAATTGTGAAAGATTTTTGTGGACATGGTATTGGGCAGCTTTTTCATGATGCACCCAATATCCTTCATTATGGAAATCCTGGAGAAGGAATAGAATTAAAACAAGGTATGATGTTTACAATTGAGCCTATGATTAACCTTGGTAAACCACAAGTTAAGATTTTATCTGACGGTTGGACTGCTGTTACCCGTGACCGCTCTCTGACAGCACAATATGAACATACAATTGGTGTCACAAATGAAGGGTATGAAATATTTACACAATCTCCTAAAAATATTTTTTATATTCCAAATTCGCATACCTAACGCAATGTAGAGATGTTATGGCTAAAAAATTAAATCAAAAAGAAGATACTCAAAGTGATCACTTTGCATTAACATCGAGTTCTCCACTCACTCCAGTATCAGAAAGAAAAAGTGAAGACCCTCAGAAAAACGCACAGCTCCATAAACATTATCAAGGACACCGTGAGCGTCTTCGGAAGCGTTATTTAAAGTCAAAAGGAAGTGCAATCGAAGATTATGAATATCTTGAATTATTGCTTTTTCGCACAATACCCCGTGCAAACACAAAACCCATAGCTAAAAATTTGATAGCACGTTTTGGTTCATTAGCTGATGTGTTGGGAGCAGATATTCACCGACTTCAAGAAATTCCAGGATGTGGTCCCGCCACTGCAATTGATTTAAAAATTATTTCAGATGTTGCTGGACGCCTTGCTCGTGCGCAATTGTTTAAACGCGATATTTTTTCATCATGGGATAAAGTGTTAGCTTATTGTAAAGCTGTTATGGCTCATGAAACACGTGAACAATTTCGTATTTTGTTTCTTGATAAGAAAAACGGCTTACTTGCTGATGAGGTGCAACAAACTGGAACCATTGATCATACCCCTGTTTATCCTCGTGAAGTTATTTCTCGAGCTTTAGAGTTATCCGCATCAGGACTTATCTTAGTCCATAATCACCCTTCTGGCGATTCCACCCCCTCTGATGCAGATATAACAATGACATATAGATTAAAAGATGCAGCAAACGCATTAGGCATTATTATCCATGACCATCTTATTATTGCACGAAATAATCATACGAGCTTTAAAGCGTTAAAACTTATATAAATCTTATGGGATAAAAAAGACTTCATTCAACTATGAACAACGAATCAATTTTCTAAATCAATATCTAATATAGCCATTGAGAAATTATAGGAGAGCTCATCTTCATCTTCATCTCGATAGATAATGCCTAAAAACTCATCTCCCATATAAACCTCACAAGAATCACTCTTTTTAGGCCGTGCTCTAACTTGCAATGCTGAGTTTTGGAATATATTTTTTAAATAATTATCAAGTTTTTTTATTTCATCAGCATTCACTATGCTCTCCTGTTTTTTTAACGATTTAAATAACTGCGTGTCGCGCAAATAAGACAACCTCATGATTCTGTAAAGTTAGTAAAAAAGCTTAATCTGAATATTTACTTAATATTACATATATTTACAACGCGCTTTATACATTTATAAAGAACTTTTACAAAAGGATTCTATCATTATTAAATATACCCGTATAGATTAAAAAATGGCAAAAAACTGTATATTTTTAATAATTTTACTTTATCTCCAATTTTATCATACGCATTTAGAATGCATATTCGTAAGAAAAATTGATCAATAATTTATAATTTTGTTCCTTTTATAAAAAATAAAAATAATAATACTTTTTTTATTTAAAATTACATTTTTTAGAAAAAAATATTATTATATCATTCAAAAATAATTCTTTTTAATAACTTTTAAAGTATAATTATCTAACCCTAGAAGAATTACATCTCTAAAAAATATACAAAATAGGCTAATAAGAGTTTAGCTTTCTTCCCATTTTTTATAAAAAACTTATGTTACAATAGAAAAATTTTTAAATAAGCTTTATTCAATTTATACGAGATAAAAATACTGAGTATTTTTGTAAATGCTAAAATCTATGAAGAATGCTTATCTTATAGGATAACGAAAAAGAAAATCTATAACGCCTTTTTTATAAACTTTATCGCCTACAGCAAGCATATGATCTCGACCAGGAATTGATAAAGCTTCACCACAAGGCAATAAAGCTGCTAACGGCTCTGCTGCACCGCCAATTTCATCTAATGAACCAACGGCAACAAGTGCAGGTTGTTCGATTTTGTAAACTTCAGATGCCGTTAACTCCTGTTTTGATGTGATAATACAAGCAGCAAGAGCACGTTTATCGCTTTTCGTTTGATCTGCAAATTTACGGAACATTAAACCGCGCGTATTAGTAATAGTAGAAATATCTTCTGCTAAAAGTGCCTCAGCAACAGGCTCCCAATTTCCCGCTCCCGTTACCATACCAATACCTAAACCACCAAAAATGACACTGTGTACATATGTTGGATGCAAAAGAGCCATGAAAGCACTAATACGAGCCCCCATAGAATATCCCATAACATGGGCTTTAGATATCTCTAAATGCTGTAGTAACTTTATTGCGTCGCCAGCCATAGCTTGAGGTGTATAAAAAACAGGGTCATAACTTTTAACTGAATCTCCGTGACCGCGATTATCAAGAGCAATAACACGATATCCTGCTTCAGTGAGAATGCGAAACCAACCCGTTGCATACCAATTCACTCGTGCAGAAGATCCAAAACCATGGATCAACAAAACAGGCGCACCCTGCCCTTCTTCTCGATAAGCAAATCGCAAACCATTATATTCAAAAAAACGAATATCTTCAGCGGTCATTTTTTATTGCACTTTCCACAAAGTACAGGATGAATAACACGTTGCCCTTTTTGTATCTTTTTTTCAGAAACTTCACCAGCATTAATCTCAAGTGCAAAAGCTGCAGGAACTTCCGATGAAATGGTATTTGTCGAAAATGGAGAAGTGTTTTCAATAATCGATACAATAATTCCCTCAGAGTTTAAGAAAATCATATCTAAAGGTAAAGGCGTATTTGCCATCCACATAAAAATTTTCTGTTCATCTCCCGATTGAGAACTTTTTAGCTGCTTAAAGAGCATTGCACGATCGCGTGGAAAATCAGTCCGATACATTAAACCAGCTGCTGCTTGAGACGGCGTAAAAGCAATCTCTACCTTATAATAAACCGTACCTTGCTTTGTATGTATTTCTAAAGGAATTGGATGAACAGGAATCTCTATGGGCTTTTTTGCTACAACAACACGCATTTCTAACATAAAAAGCATTACCAGTAAAACAATATGCCCCTTTTTAAAAGGCTTTAACATTCTTGTCTCCATCACAGAAAATTTTTAAATTTTGTTTCTAAAATAAAAAGTACCAGAGTTTAAAAGTCAAAAAAATAAGAGGGTTGCCCCCTTGTTGTTTTCTAGTTTCTTTCAACGTAATACGCGCAACTTTCTCCATTTGGTTTATGGATTCACTAGAGCCATATTTTCTTTAAAAACCTACCTCTATAGAAATTTACGGAATACCCCCCTTTAAAAACATACTGTTTTTATTCGTGAAATTCAATGCGTAGCTAAAGGAATGCCTATATCCGGATAAATCTCTGCTGTCATTAAACCTTTTTCTCCTTTACCAAAACGTACAAGAACAACTTGGCCGGAACGAAGCTCTGCTAAACCAAAACGGCGCAACGTTTCCATATGAATAAAAATATCTTCTGTTCCTTGCCCACGGCTAAGAAAACCGTATCCTTTGTCACGATTAAACCATTTAACAATTGCACGTTCTAGTCCACTTTCTGGAGTAACAACAACATGGGTACGGGCTGGAACTTCTGATGGATGAATTGCTGAAGAACAATCTATGGATTTCACCTGAACGCACTTTAATCCTCTTTCAGTTTTTTCCACAGCACAAATAACCTTTGCTCCCTCCAAAGCTGTTTGAAAACCATCCCTTCGCATTACCGTAACATGCAATAATATATCGGGGAAATGAGGTAAATCAGGTACAATAAATCCATACCCCTTACTACCATCAAACCACTTAATGACACCACTGATTTCGATAATCTCCCCACAAGCACCTATACTATCTTCAGATAGGGGACAATCTTTTAATGCATCCTTACTCGTCATAATAACGTGATCCTGTAGCTTATAAATTGTACGATATTGATTCTCTAGGTTTAAGTAAACATTGCTCTTGTATCAACACGCAAGCCCCAAGATAAGATTTCCCCATATTGTCGTATCTTCTATGTTAATGTCAGAGAATATCAACATGAATATTTATAAAACTATTTGATTGTAAGCTTTACATATCTTACAAGGAGTGCCCTACAAAAGAGGTTATATGAAAGGTTTTTTTACATAATGATATTTTCATAAATGTGTAACTTGCATGATGAAGAAGTTCAATATAAGGTGAAAAAACAACAATTCAATTAAGGAAAATGCGCAATGCAATTGAAGAAAATCCTTACGACAATCACAGCATTCATGGCATTTACTGCAAATGTTTATGCAAGTGAACCTATCAAAATTGGTGTTTATCTTCCATTAAGTGGTCAAAATGCATTTGGAGGTCAGCTTGAAATTAGAGGTATAGAATTAGCCCATAAAAAAATTCCAGAAATTTTAGGACGTAAAGTGGAACTTGTTATTATTGATAATAAGTCTGATAAAGTAGAAGCGGCTAATGCTGTTATGCGTTTAACAGCAAGTGAAAAAGTAAGTGGAATCATTGGTAGCTATGGTTCCTCACTTTCGTTGGCAGGTGGTGAAATATCTGAAAAAGCAAAGACTCCAACCATTGCCACTTCCTCAACGAGTCCTCTTGTTACACAGGGTAAAAAATATTATTTCCGCGCTTGTTTTATTGATTCCTATCAAGGGGTGGGAATCGCGACTTATATAAGTCAAACTTTACACGCAAAAAAAGCAGCTATCCTCAAAGATATTTCAAACGATTATGCCATTGGTCTTGCAAGCTACTTTATGCGTGCTTTCAAAAAATTAGGTGGTGAAGTTGTCTCAAATTTAAACTATAATTCCGGAGATCAGGATTTTTCAGCTGTTCTTACGCAAATTATCGCGCAAAAACCTGACATCTTATTCATTCCATCTTACTTTTCTGAGGGTGCTATCATTATGAAACAAGCACGAGAATTAGGAGCAAAGTTTCAAATTATGGGTGGAGATGCTATGGATAATCCAGAAACCATTGCGATTGCAGGAAAAGCTTCAGAAGGTTTCTTACATACGACACTTCCCTATAGTGAGGATATGCCAAATATGTCAGTAGCTGCGCAAGAATTCACAGCAGAATGGAAAAAAGAGTATCCTGACAAAGAGCCGAATATAAATTCTGTTTTGGGATATACGAGTTATATGATGTTCATGAAGGCTATTGAAAATGCTGGTAGCGCTGATCGTGAAAAAATTACTATTGCTCTTAGCAAATTAAAAGATTTTCAAACCCCCTTCGGTGATATGTCAATGGATGAAAATCATAACCCTAAGATTCCTATTGGTATCATTAAAATACAGGATGGAAAACGTGTTTATTTAGAAGAGGTTAAACCTGCTTTTTAATTAAAAAGTTTTACTTATTAAAATGCAAGAATTGGTTGAGGATCTTTTTCTCAACCAAAAACTTAGAAATTTCTTGTTATCCTATGTAAATTAACAAATGTGGAAGGATGAGAGATGAGCACTGAAATGTTCATCCAGTATTTTTTTAATGCACTGGCATTGGGATCTCTTTATGGGCTTATCGCTATTGGTTACACCATGGTCTACGGTATACTGAGACTCATTAATTTTGCTCACGGTGATATCTTCATGCTGGGAGCATATTTTGTTTTCTTTTCCACAATTAGCTTTATGCCTGCTTGGGCAGCACTTCTTCTTTTGTTTCTCGCGGCTCTTATTTATTATTCGGTCTTTATAGGGTTTAAAAGGCGCCCTTCAATTTATTGGATTGCTGTTTTTTTAATCCTTGCGTTAGGTTTTGTTTATTATTTTAAAATTTCTCCACAAGATTTTACCCCGATTTGGGTTTTAGCTCTTTGTTTTTCCATTTTTATTACAAGTGCAGTGGGTATTATTGTTGATCAACTTGCCTATAAACCTCTGCGCCATGCTCCGCGTATCTCGGCACTTATCGGTGCAATTGGTGTTTCTTTTTTTATTGAAAATCTTTCTACTGTACTCTTTAGTGGTGTTCCGAAAGGTGTAAAACAACCAGATTTTCTTGTAACACCATTTTTATGGCATTTAGGATCAGGAGCAGATGGTATCATTAGAATTGCTCCCATGTCTCTGATCGTTCCCGTTGTGTCATTGATTCTTATTGTTTTACTGTTATGGATTATCCATAAAACAAAACCGGGTCTTGCTATGCGTGCAATCTCCCATGATATTGAAACGACGCGTTTGATGGGTGTGTCTGTCAATAAAGTTATTGCATTTACATTTGGAATAGGCTCAGCTCTTGCCGCTATAGCAGGTATTATGTGGTCTTTACGTTATCCTCAAATTCAGCCTTATATGGGCGTTCTTCCTGGTCTCAAAGCATTTATCGCTGCTGTTATCGGAGGTATTGGTTCGATACCAGGAGCAATGTTGGGAGGATTGTTATTAGGGTTTATTGAAATTATGATTATCGCATTTTTCCCCGCGCTATCTGGATATCGAGATGCCTTCGCTTTCATTTTATTGATTCTGATTTTATTGATATTGCCCACAGGATTAATGGGTAAAAAAAGTCAGGAGAAAATCTAATGGCAAAGTCAGTGACAACTGTTTTATCTTGTATAAGTGTTTTAGTTCTCATAGGTTTTTTATTTTATGCTGATAGCCATTTTAATGACTATACGCTTCGTATCATAAATCTGATTGCTATTAATGCGATATTAGCAATTTCGCTTAATTTGATTTACGGTTTCACAGGTATGTTTTCTCTTGGACATGCTGGATTTATGGCTATTGGTGCTTATGTTTGCGCAATTTTACTTCTTTCCCCTGAACAAAAAGAAATGATGTGGATTCTGGAGCCTATCGCTGAACCATTGTATCATCTGCAATTACCTTTTTTTGTCGCTGTTGTTATAAGTGGTATATGTGCTGCAGTTGTAGGTTTATTGATTGCTTTGCCAATATTACGTCTTGGTGGTGATTATCTTGGAATTGCAACATTGGGTTTTGCAGAAATTATTCGCATTGTCATTACGAACGCAACATCGCTTACAAATGGCTCTTTAGGTATCAAGGGAATACCTCAAAATGCAACATTATGGTGGAACTATGGTTGGTTAGCATTTACTGTTCTCTTTATTGTCCTTTTACTGCAAAGCAATACTGGTAACGTATTACGTGCCATTCGTGATGATGAAATTGCTGCGAAAACTATGGGAATTAACGCTTTTTTCTACCGTAGTTTTTCTTTTACTGTTGGAGCGTTTTTTGCAGGTATAGGTGGAGCATTAATGGCTGCTCTTATTTCAACTATTGATCCAAAAATGTTTAATTTTCTTCTAACTTTTAATATTTTGATGATTGTAGTTGCTGGTGGTCTCGGCTCAATTACAGGAAGTATTATTGGCAGCATTATTATTACAGTTATGCTTGAATGGCTTCGTATTATTGAAAGTCCATTTGACTTAGGTTTTATACATATCCCAGAAACACCAGGACTTCGCATGGTTGTTTTTTCTCTTTTATTGCTGGTAATTATCTTGTTTTGGAGAAAAGGGTTGATGGGACAACGAGAATTCTCATGGAATGGAATTTATAGCTTTTTGACACGCAAAAAGCTTTCTAATACTGAGGGAAAGCTATGAACGACACCATCCTTTCACTCAATAATATTGTAATGCGTTTTGGCGGATTAGTTGCTGTAAATAATATTAATATGGCAATTAAACGAGGAAGTATTACTGGATTAATTGGTCCCAATGGCGCTGGAAAAACAACAGTTTTCAATATGATTTCTGGATTTTATGCTCCTACAAGCGGCGTCATTCTTTTTGATGAGCAAAAAATTTCTGGAGCGCCTCCTTATATTATCTGTAGACGCCATATTGCCAGAACATTTCAAAATATTCGTCTTTTCTCAGGGTTAACGGTTTTGCAGAATGTTATGGTAGGAGCGCATGTTCGACAAAAATATCCTTGGTTTTCTTCAGCTCTATTTTTTTCAAAAGCAATGAAAGAAAAGAAGGAAGTTTATAAAAATTCCTTGGAGCTCCTTGAACAGCTACAACTTGATCACCTTGCCAATCAATCGGCAACAGCTTTACCTTATGGTGTGCAACGACGTCTAGAAATTGCACGCGCGTTAGCCACAAAGCCCAAATTGCTTCTTCTTGATGAACCTGTTGCTGGCATGAATCCACAAGAAAGTGAGGATCTTAGAAAATTCATAGCAAAAGTGCAAAAAGACTTTGATCTTACAATTCTTCTTATTGAGCACGATATGAAAGTGGTTATGGGGCTTTGCCAACATATTTTGGTTATGGAATATGGCTGTTGCATTGCCAATGGTACACCAGATGAAATTCGTAATAACCCTAAAGTTATTGAAGCTTATCTTGGCGGAGATGTTTATGGATATTCTTAAAATAAAAAATCTTTACGTTCATTATGGCGCCATTAAAGCTGTCCAAAATCTTTCTATGTCCATAAAAAAGGGAAGTATTGTCACTTTAATTGGAGCCAATGGTGCAGGAAAAAGCAGTATTGTACGTTCTATTACAGGACTTAATCGCTCTGTTTATGGAAAAATTACCTATAATGGCAAATCTATTATTAAAAAATCACCAGAAGAGATTTTGCGATTAGGTATTGCTCTAAGTCCTGAAGGACGCCGTATCATGCCCCATCTCACTGTTTTAGAGAATCTTCATCTAGGCGCTTATATTCGTCACGATAAGCAGGGAATTTCCCGTGATATTGAATGGATATTTGATCTTTTTCCGCGCCTACGAGAAAGAGCAAAACAGTTGGGAGGAACAATGTCAGGTGGTGAACAACAGATGGTTGCTGTGGGCCGTGCACTCATGAGCAATCCTGATATGGTCATATTAGATGAACCATCGTTGGGATTGGCTCCGCTTCTCGTTCGAGAAATTTTTTCGATTATTAGAAAAATTAATGAGATGGGAAAAACTGTTCTTCTTATTGAACAAAATGCATTTGCTGCGCTTTCTATAGCTGACTATGCTTATATTTTAGAGGTAGGGCATATTTTATTTCACGGTGAAGGTAAAACTATGCTCTCTGATTCGCGTGTTAAAGAAGCCTATCTTGGTGGATAAAGACTACGAATTGAGGAAATAGAGTTCATCACTCCACCTTTTAAAAAAGCATTTCTCATCCTCAATGAGAAATGCTCCTTTACGAAGTTTGATTATTACATCCACCATTTTTCTGCACTGAATATCCCTGCTTCTTTTTCAATAATGTGCGCTATCTGAAAAATGACTTCCTCAGCAAAAGGTTTACCAATCAATTGCAATCCTAGAGGCAAACCATTTGATGACAGACCTGCAGGAACAGAAATTCCTGGTAAACCAGCCATATTAACGGGTACCGTAAAAATGTCATTAAGATACATTGCTACAGCATCATTTTTTATTTTTTCATCAGCAATACCAAAGGCAGGTGTTAGTGTTGCTGGTGTTAGAATAGCATCAATGCCTGAAGCAAAACATTGATCAAAATCACGTTTTACGAGTGTTCTTACTTTTTGAGCTCTTAGATAACAGGCATCATAATAACCAGATGAAAGAACATAAGTCCCAACCAAAATACGTCGCTTGACTTCATCACCAAAACCAACAGAGCGCGTGTTTTCATACATCTCAATGATGTCTTTTCCAGGCACGCGTAGACCAAAACGCACACCATCATAACGTGCTAAATTAGAAGAGGCTTCTGCAGGAGCTATAATATAATAAGAAGGTAGAGCATATTTTGTATGGGGCAAAGAAATGTTCTTAATCTCAGTTCCTGCTTCCTTTAACCAACTTATGCCTTTTTTCCAAAGCTCAATAATTTCTGGAGACATTCCATCCATATGATATTCTTTTGGGATACCAATTTTCATTCCTTTAATTGATTGACCAAGATAACTTTCATAATCAGGAACTGGTAAATTCACGGAAGTAGAATCTTTTTCATCAAAAGAGGCCATTGATCTTAGTAAGATAGCACAATCACGAACATCTCTGGCAACAGGTCCAGCTTGATCAAGGGATGAAGCAAATGCAACAACGCCCCACCGTGAACAACGTCCATAAGTTGGCTTTATTCCTACAGTTCCAGTAAAAGCTGCTGGTTGACGTATTGAGCCACCTGTATCGGTTGCAGTTGCACCGGCACAAATTTGTGCAGCAACAGCGGCAGCAGATCCTCCCGAAGAACCACCAGGTACGAGTTTTTCATTCGAGTCTTTTTTTCTCCACGGATTAATAACGGGACCATAATATGATGTTTCATTGGATGAGCCCATAGCAAACTCATCCATATTAAGTTTTCCTAACATTACAGCACCGTCTTGCCATAAATTAGCCGTGACAGTTGATTCATAATGCGGTTTAAAACCATCAAGGATATGTGAACAGGCTTGAGTATGAACACCATAGGTTGCAAAAAGATCTTTAATCCCCAAAGGAATTCCTTCTAAAAGCCCTCCCTGCCCTCTCGCTAAGCGACTATCTGATTCAGCAGCCATTTTCATTGCCTGTTCTGCTGTTATTGTTACATAAGCATTCAAAATTGGATTAGCTGATTCTATTGCTTGTAAATAAGCTTCCGTTAATTCTGTTGCTTTGAGATTTTTCTTTGTTAGAGAATCACGAGCTTGCGCAATTGTGAGGGTTGTTAAATCGGTCATATTGGTTCTCAAATTTCAAAAATATAAAAAGTTACTCAACAATTTTTGAGACAAGAAAAAAATTTTCTTCTGTAACAGGGGCATTGGCTACAATATCTGCTGCTTTATCGCCATCTGTAACACTATCTTCACGCATTCGTAGAGTCATCGGCATCACAGATGTTAATGGCTCAACTCCACTGACATCAACTTCATTCAATTGCTCTACAAAACCTAAAATAGCATTGAATTTTTTTGTCACAGGTTCTATCTCATCATCGTGGATAGCAATCCGCGCTAAATGTGCGACCCGCTTGACGGTCTCTTGATCAACAGACATACTATTTACGCCTTTCTGTTTTTATTAATCTTTATTCTGGCTATACAAGGCTGAGCTTGCAAGCGCAAGAATATTAGATAACATGAATGAAGAATATAACCATTAGATCTGAAACATTAAAAAACGCATTATACCCTTATGACCGTTATTAATATAAACGAAGTTATGACACATCTTTTGCCTGGACAAACAATAGCAGGCTTAGATTTAGGGACAAAAACTATCGGAATTGCGATTTCTGATATGGGGCTGACTGTCTCAAATCCGCGTCCTGTACTACAGCGAAAAAAATTTACAGAAGATGCTTACACACTTATTAAAACTTTTGACCGTGAAAATGTAGGCGTTATTATCATCGGCTTACCCCTTAACATGAATGGGAGCAGCGGTTCTCGTGTTCAAGCAACCAGAGCTTTTGTGAGCAATATGAAAGCTTATACAAAAATTCCATTTGTTTTTTGGGACGAACGTTTGTCAACAATTGCTGCAGAGCGTTCTCTTCTAGAAATGAATGTATCGCGCGCTAAAAGAGCAAGCCGAATTGATTCGGCAGCCGCTGCTTTTATATTGCAAGGTGCTCTCAATAGAATTCAAAACTTTCATCATATGGAAGGATAGAGGACATTGAGCAAATGCCCTGCATTATATCGTGCAATAAGCATCCCGTAGGAAGATCTCCACTGTCCCCCAAGACGGCTTTCCATATAGGCATTTGCAACATGTTCTATGTCTGTAGAACGTAATGCTGCTGCTGCTGCTGCATAGGCTACCTGTTCAACAAAAAACCTTCCTGCACCTTCATTTGCTGATGCCATATCACCTGCTGACTTAATAATTTCAATTGCTCGTGGTCCCGCTGGTCCAATATCAAGAGCAATTTTTTCTAACAATTTCTGAAACAGTCCCGGTGCTTTTTCAGCAATAAGAATGGCATCCTTTACCAATTGATTAGCAGAACTATTTCTCACAATTCGTGCAGGCCCATTATGCAACATTTGCGATAATGGATTATTCTCTATAAAACTTTCAATACCAAGTTGTGCAATAATTTCGCCAATAATAGGCACAACCAATTGACTTACGTGATAAGCAATAATAGGTGTCATAATGCGGGCAAAAGCTGCTTCAGAACGGTCATTTGCTGCATTGTCAAATGCTCTCGCTAAACGCAAAACCAATGCTTGTGAAGCAGCTATATCTAATGCAATATCTGCAAAAATACGTTCTGTCAGTGGTGGTAAAGGTTGATTGGGCATTTTTTTCCGGAAAAAATCTATGCCAAATTGAAGAGCCGCTCGCAAAACACCTGCCGATATTACTGATTGATCGAAACGCATCATCGTCTCGATATCTTTAATAACTTTAAGCCCTTCTCCAGCATTTCCCAAAAGCCAACCATAACTGCCTTGGAAATCAACAACCCCCTCTGGTGTTAAAAGTTCTCCAGAACGCTGAATTAAATGACGAATCGATATAAATCCATTTAATGCACCATTTTCTTGTATGCGTGGAATAAAAAAACAACTTAAATGACCATTTAAATCTGCACTAACAAGATATCCGTCAGCGGTAGGATTAATAACATTGGTTTTTACAACATTTAAACGATATAGATCACGTTCCATACTTTCATCGAAAGAAATCTTCTTAACACTTGGAAAATTAAAAGCGTATTTTTCAATATCATCAAATGCACAAGTTAGAGAAGCAGCCTTTTTATGATGAATAGGCTTTGATGAGGAATCATATTGGCGTGATAAAAGTACATTTTGCCATTTTTTGAAGAGCTCAATATCACTAATTAACACAGCAATAGCTGCACTCGTTATGATAACTTCATTCAAATGTCCTGTTTCTAAACCAGCAGATAAAGCTAAACGAATCGCACGCGCTTGATAGCGTACTCCATTTTCTGAGCTCGTATTTTCCCAAAGTGAGGTAACCAAACCAGCTTGTCTAGAATATTGTTGAAGAGCTTGATAGGAAGAATGGATCTCTAATTTTTCCGTCGGTTGCCCCCATTCATCATTATAACACAATAAAGGCTTATAATGATTTGCCAAGCAAGAGAGTTTCCATGCTTCTCGACTCGCTGCAAAATCTCCTATTTCTTCAAAACTTGCTAACAAAAACTTAGGCAAAGTAGAGGCAATACGAAACATAAGCGTATCGCTAAGAAATGTATTTTTTCGACGATTATTTTGCGCAGATACAGCACTCATAGGTATATTCCTACATTCAAACCATTCATATCATAGACTATTTGTCTTTTTAGAGTTAAGAAACATTTATCATATTCAAACAAATGCTTGTTTAACCTGTTTAGAGAGAGATAAAGAAGAATGCTATGATTCAAGATAATTTTTTTCCACTTTTCCCTCATCAACATCTTTTAGCTATTAAAGATCTAAGTGTACAAGATCTTAATACATTGCTTGATCGTGCAGAAGCAAATGTTATCCTTTCTAACAAAATTGATAAAATAAAATCTACTTTGCATGGACGGACTCAAATTAATCTCTTTTTTGAAGCCTCTACGCGAACACAATCTTCTTTTGAATTAGCGGGTAAAAGGCTAGGTGCACACGTGATGAGTCTTGCGATCGGCAACTCATCTGTAAAAAAAGGAGAAACATTACTTGATACAGCTGCAACTCTCAATGCGATGAAGCCGGATATACTGGTTTTTCGCCATAACAGTGCAGGAGCGGCAGCTTTATTAGCGCAAAAAGTTGATTGTTGTGTCATTAATGCAGGTGATGGTGCTCATGAACATCCAACACAGGCTTTATTAGATGCTCTAACCATTAAAAGAGCAAAAGGTCGTATTGAAGGATTAACTGTTGCGATTTGTGGAGATATCTTACACTCACGTGTTGCCCGTTCCAATATCCTGAGTCTCAATGCTTTGGGTGCTCGTGTTCGTGTTGTTGCTCCCTCAACACTCTTACCCGCAGAAATCACTCATATGAGTGTTGAGGTTTTTAACACAATGAAAGAAGGTCTTAAAAATGCTGACGTTATCATGATGTTACGCTTACAGCATGAACGGATGACAGGTTCTTTTATTCCCTCTACGCATGAATATTTCCATTATTTTGGCTTACATAAAGAAAATTTAGCCTATGCCAAAAATGATTCCATTATTCTGCATCCTGGCCCAATAAACCGTGGTGTAGAGATTGCATCTGACATAGCAGATGGATCACAAAGTATGATTCATACACAAGTAGAAATGGGAATTGCAGTGCGTATGGCGGTCATGGAGGCTTTATTAGATTCACGCGCAAAGATCAGTGGAGAAAAAAAATGATAAAACCAATTGTTTTTCAAAATGCTCGTATTATTGATCCTTCACGCGCAGTCGATGAAATTGGTACAGTTATTGTTGAAAATGGACGGATTATAGCCGCTGGAAAAGATGCTCTGAATCAGGGTTTCCCAGAAGAAGCAGAAATTGTTAACGCACAAAACAAAGCAATTCTCCCTGGCCTTGTTGATGCGCGCGTTTTTGTTGGAGAATTAGGGAATGAACACTGTGAAACAATCGCATCAACAAGTCAATCCGCCGCCGCAGGTGGTATTACTTCTTTCCTCATGATGCCAGATACGCGTCCAGTCATTGATAATGTGGCACTTGTTGAATTTATTAGGCATACAGTACAAGAAAAGTCATCGGTCAATATTTATCCCGTTGCTGCGATCACACAAGGTTTCAACGGACAGCAAATAGCGGAATTCGGCTTACTAAAAGATGCAGGAGCTGTTGCCTTTTATGAAGGAAAAAAAACGCTTCAAAGTTCATCTGTTATGCGACGTGCAATGACTTATGCGCGTGATTTTGATGTTCCATTGATGCATGAAACGCAAGATAAAGATCTTACAGGACAAGGTGTGATGAATGAAGGGCTGCTCGCCAGTTGGCTTGGTCTTTCTGGCATCCCCCGCGAAGCAGAAGTTATCCCACTTGAAAGGGATCTGCGATTAGCAGTATTAACGCAAACACGCTATCATGCCGCTCAAATATCAACAGCACTCTCTGCTGATGCACTTCGTTTAGGTAAAAAACGCAGTGAGAAAATTTCAGCGGGTATATCTATTAATCATTTATCTTTCAATGAAAATGACATTGGTGAATATCGCACCTCTTTTCGCTTAATGCCCCCATTGCGTACAGAAGAAGACCGTATAGCAATGATTGAAGCAATAAAGGATGGGACTATAGATGTTATTGTCTCTTCTCATGATCCTCAGAGTAACGATACAAAACATTTACCATTTAATGACGCAGCGGTTGGCGCTATTGGTATGGAGACTTTATTGAGTGCAGCCTTACGCCTTTACCATGATGAGAGCTTATCTCTTCTACGGATAACTGAACTTTTGTCAACGGCGCCTGCAAAGCTCTTTGGACTCAATGCAGGAACACTGAAGAAAGGTGCTCATGCAGACCTTATTGTGGTTGATCTTGAAGAACCATGGGTTGTTTCGAAAGAGAAGCTCTATTCACGTTCAAAAAATACCCCTTTTGAGAATGCACGTTTTCAAGGACGCGTGCTCCAGACCATTGTGAAAGGGAAAACCGTTTTTAAACTTGATCAACAAACTTAATGAGATTTTTAATGAATGAAGCAGAAATATTTTTTCAGTCCACTCCATGGTTTATTTTCCTCATATCTTATATCATTGGCTCGATTCCATTTGGTCTTCTTTTTACGAGATTAGCCAAACTTGGCGATGTGAGAACAATTGGTTCCGGCAATATTGGAGCTACAAATGTTTTACGAACAGGAAATAAAAAACTTGCTGCTCTAACACTTCTTTGTGATATGTTGAAAGGAACTATCGTTGTTTTCGTTATAAAGTTTTTTAGTGATCCGCTAGACAATAGTATCCTTGTTTCTCTAGCAGGTTTTTTTGTTTTCTTAGGGCATCTTTTCCCCATATGGCTTAAATTTAAAGGCGGCAAAGGTGTTGCTACCTATCTAGGGATCTGCTTAGGAATCTATTGGCCTGCAGCAATTATTTTTATTATTGTATGGATAACGATTTTTCTCCTCACACGCTATTCTTCATTATCCGCACTCGTTTCTGTTGTTATAACTGCGATATTTGTTTTTTACTTTTCCGATCCTTATTTCTATTTTATGCTGATTGTGATGAGCATATTTGTGTATATAAAGCATTACGCAAATATCGGTAGATTATTAATTGGGGAAGAAAGTAAGATTGGGACTCAAAACGGGGATAAATAAAGGAATCCTGCTCACTGATCGTCAACGTCTAAATTGGTTACGGTTGTTGCGTAGTGAAAATATTGGAGCAGTGAGTTTTCGCAATCTCATTGATCATTATAAAACAGCAGAAAATGCTCTGGAAGCGCTGCCAGAGCTTAGTAGAAAAGGCGGTGGTTCTGTATCTATTAAAATAGCAAGCTTAGAAGATGCAGAAAAAGAAATACAAAAAGCGAAAAGATTAGGTGTTCGGTTTATCGGTATGGGAGAACCAGATTATCCAGCTTTTCTTAAGGTTACAGAAGCCCCTCCGCCGCTTATTGCTATCAAAGGTAATGTTTCAATTTTTCAAAAAACTTCTATTGGAATTATAGGTTCTCGAAATGCTTCAGCTGCGGGAAAAAAGCTTACGGCTCAATTTGCGCGTTTTCTCGGAGAAGCAGACTTTGTAACAATTTCTGGGCTCGCTCGTGGAATTGATAGCGTTGCGCATCAAGCAAGTTTAAAAACAGGAACTGTTGCAGTTATGGCTGGGGGAATTGATCATATCTATCCTCCTGAAAATAAAAAGTTGCATGAAGATATTATCGCCAATGGTGGAGCCATCATCAGCGAAATGCCCATTTCTTGGAAGCCGCGTGCTATCGACTTTCCAAGAAGAAACCGTATTATTGCAGCTCTATCACTTGGTCTCTTGGTTGTAGAGGCAGCCCTGCGCTCAGGGTCCTTAATTACCGCACGTCAAGCAGCTGAAATGGGGCGGTTAATTTTTGCCATTCCCGGCTCACCACTTGATCCAAGATCTGTTGGTACAAACAATCTTATCAAGGACGGTGCTCTACTCACCACACATCCTTCTGACATCATAGAAACACTTACGCCATTAATTTCACCGCTTCCAAATTCGCAACTCAATTTTTTTGAGGAACCATCCTCTTTACAACTTGAAAAGGAGAATTTCAATTTAGCAGATGAAAAAAACTGCGGTCCCTCTTTAGCAGGTGATGACGCAGCACGTGCAGCAGTTCTCTCCGCTCTTTCAACAACGCCAATCGATTTAGACACTCTCAGCACCCACACAGGTGTTTCACTTCCAACTCTCTACCTCTTGTTGGTAGAACTCGAGCTTGCTGGAAAGCTTATTCGACACTCTGGTGGTTGTGTGTCATTGTCGAATCTTGATCTTCCCCAAGAGCCTCAGCACTATTAATAATGCTTTGCCCTTCTTTGGCAACCATATCCAAAAGCAATGCTAAAAGCGGACTATGCGCCTGACGCGCCATCTGATTCATTTGCTTAGACATGTCTGTAATATATTGGATAACTTTTAAATGATTTATAAACATAATCCTCTATCCTTGAGCATTTCCCCTCCTACCTCTCAATAGACGTTATCTTAGTATTTCGTCGTATGTTTTTGTAATAACAGTGGAAAATAAATCGTGTAACTCTATATAGGGTGTATTCTAATAATAACAATCATAAGTTGTACAATATTCATGTTTTTTATATGGCTAATATTTTTTTATGTGCTCTTAAGCAATTGTCATTAGCTATTCGCGTAAAAGGCGTTTATAAAAAAGTTTTTTATTTCAATATTTGGGTAAAATTATGAATATCGTTATCGTTGAATCTCCAGCAAAAGCAAAAACAATTAATAAATATCTTGGGTCTCAATACAAAGTTGTCGCATCATTTGGACATGTTCGTGATTTACCTGCAAAAGATGGTTCTGTTTTACCGGATCAAGATTTTTCTATGAAATGGGATATAGATTCTTCTGCCGCTAAACGTTTAAATGAAATAGCAAAAGCCGTTAAAGAAGCCGATAGCCTTATATTAGCAACAGACCCTGATCGTGAAGGGGAAGCTATTTCATGGCATATTCTGGATGTTCTTCGTCAAAAAAAAGTTTTAAAAGATAAACCTATTAAAAGAGTTGTCTTCAATGCCATCACCAAAAAGTCTGTGCTTGATGCTATGAACAATCCACGTGATATTGATACATCACTTGTAGATGCTTATCTTGCACGTCGCGCACTTGATTATCTCGTTGGTTTTACACTTTCACCTGTTTTATGGCGGAAACTCCCTGGTGCACGTTCAGCAGGACGCGTTCAATCGGTTGCTTTGCGTATTATTTGTGATCGTGAATCAGAAATAGAACATTTTATCAAAGAAGATTATTGGTCCGTTACAACACAGTTAAAAACCATCCGAAATGATAGTTTCCAAGCAAGATTGACAATGTTTAATCAAAGAAAAATAGGCAAGCTTGATATTCAATCTCAAGAACAAGCAGACCAAATTCGCTTTATGTTGGAGAAAGCCCAATATCATACACTCAGTGTTGAAGCAAAACCTACAAAGAGAAATCCTCTTCCTCCATTTACAACCTCCACACTACAACAAGCAGCTTCTTCAAAATTAGGATTTTCAGCTTCTCGCACTATGCAAATTGCCCAAAAGCTTTATGAAGGCATTGAAATTAATGGTGAAACGGCAGGGCTTATTACTTATATGCGTACCGATGGTGTGCAAATAGCACCAGAGGCTATTGATTCAGCACGAAAAGTTATTCATGAAACTTTCGGTAAAGACTATATTCCTGAAAAACCACGTTTTTATTCAACAAAGGCAAAAAATGCACAGGAAGCACACGAAGCGATCCGTCCAACAGATTTTCAACGCAATCCTAGTCAAGTCCGTAATTTTCTTGATAGCGATCAAGCAAAGCTCTATGAGCTGATATGGAAGCGTGCTATTGCCAGCCAAATGCGTTCTGCTGAAATTGAACGCACAACTGTTGAAATTGAAGCACAGCAAGGAGAAAACCGTGCAAATCTACGAGCAACAGGATCTGTTATTCGCTTTGATGGCTTTATTTCCGTCTACACCGATCAACGAGACGAAGAAAATAATGAAGAAAATGAAACAACACGTTTACCACAAATAAACACTGGTGAAGCACTTACAAAAGAAAAAGTTGAATCTGCACAGCATACCACAGAGCCCCCTTCTCGTTATTCTGAAGCTTCATTAATTAAAAAGCTTGAGGAGTTAGGAATTGGTCGTCCTTCAACTTATGCCTCCACATTGGCGACATTGTGTGACCGTGGATATATTGTAATTGATAAACGAAAGCTTATTCCCGATGCTAAGGGACGTATTGTTACGGCCTTTCTTGAAAATTTTTTTAATCGCTATGTAGAATATGGTTTCACAGCAGATCTTGAAGAAAAGCTGGATCTTATCTCTGATGGAAAACTTTCTTGGAAAGACGTATTGCGAGATTTTTGGGATGGATTTAATGCATCTATTAGCAATATCCAAGAACTCCGTATAACCAACGTTCTTGATGTTTTAAATGTAACATTAGCACCTCTCGCCTTTCCTGAACGTGAAGATGGAAGTGATGTGCGTTCCTGTCCTCTTTGTAAAAATGGTCAATTATCATTAAAACTCGGTCGTTATGGTGCTTTTGTTGGCTGTTCCAATTATCCCGAATGTAAGTACACACACCAACTCGGTACAGATACTGGAGAAGAGAATGAAGCTGTGCGCAATGATGAACCTGTTATCCTTGGTATTGACCCTGAAACAGGAAAAGATATCTCTCTTCGTAATGGCCGTTTTGGTCCCTATATTCAACTTGGTGAAAGCAAAGAAGTTAAGCGTGCAGGACTACCAAAAGAATGGCAGGCAGAAAATGTAACCCTTGATAAAGCCTTGGCTTTATTATCCCTTCCCCGTGAAATTGGCATTCATCCTGAAACTGGAAAAACAATCACAGCTACGATTGGACGATATGGTCCCTATCTTAGCCATAACGGAAAATCTGCGCGCCTTCTTCATACAGATGAAGTTTTTGATATTGGTATCAATCGCGCTGTTACAGTATTGGCAGAGCAACAAGAAAACAAAACCAAGCAAAGCAGAACAACACCTGCAGCATTGGCAACATTAGGAGAGCATCCCGAAGGAGGAACCATTACCGTGCGCAACGGGCGTTATGGTCCTTATGTTAATTGGGGTAAAATTAATGCAACATTGCCAAAAGATAAAGATCCCATTAGTGTAACACTGCCAGAGGCATTAGAACTTATATCGGCTAAAGCATCGAGTAAAAAAACAACTTCAAAAAGAGCTTCTTCTAAAACAAAAGCAAAAATAAAAGAGACATAAATTTTGGCTAAAGGTGAAAAAAACATAAAATATCTCTCTTCATTCAAGGGGAAAAATTTTCCCGATAAGGAAGAAATCCTTTCCTTTATAAATGAGAATCCTAACCACTCAAGTAAACGAGAAATCGCCAAAGCTTTTAACTTAAAAGGCGATTCCCGTATTTGGCTTAGAGATATATTACGTGAGTTAAAGGATCAAAATCCTATCTCTAAACAACGCAAAAGAGCAATAAACAAAGGAAAATTACCTCCTGTTACTTTAGTAAAAATTAGCGGACGTGATAAAGATGGGAGTTTTATTGCACAACCTCTTGAATGGGAAGATTCTCCAAAGCCCAATATTGAAATACACTCTTTTCATCACATAAAAGGAAGTAGCATTGGTGTTGGAGATCATATTCTTATAAAAGTTTTTCGAAATAAAAATTCTGAAAGCTCAAGCCCCCCTTATATGGGACGAATTATTCGTAAAATTGATGTATCTCCCAAAAGCGCATTTGCTGTTGTACGAAAATTTGAAAATAATCAATGGCGCCTTGATCCTATAGACCGCAAAACCAGTGAACTCATTGTTGAAATGTCTCCAGAAATGAAGATTGAAATTGGTGATCTCGTTGAAGTCGAAATTAAAAAAAATACTGGTTACGGATTAAAGAGCGCAAAAATAAAGAATGTTTTAGGGCATATTAAGAGTGAAAAAACACTCTCAATGATAGCGCTTCTTTCGAAAGGAATTCCTTATATTTTTCCTGAAAGTGTTCTTGAGCAAGTCAAACATATCAAAGCTGCCAATATGGATAATCGTGAAGATTGGCGACAATTACCATTTATTACAATTGATCCACCAGATGCAAAAGACCATGATGATGCAGTTTATGCAACCAAGGATAAGGACCCAGCAAATAATGATGGTTGGATTATTATTGTGGCCATTGCAGATGTTTCTTACTATATCAAAACAGGAAGCGCATTAGATAAAGAAGCATTGAAACGCGGAAATTCTGTTTATTTTCCCGATACCGTTGTGCCAATGTTACCTGAACGCCTTTCTCATGATTTATGTTCTCTGCGTGAAGGAAAAGAAAGACCAGCTTTAGCCGTTCGTATGATTTTTGATGCAAACGGTAATAAACGAAAACATAGTTTTCATCGTACTATGATTCGTGTAAGAGCCAAACTTTCTTATCAAGAAGTACAATTGGCAATTGAAGGGAATATAAATGAAAAAACAGCCGCTCTTTTTGAGAGCATTTTGCAACCCTTATGGGAAGCCTATGCATGCCTTAAAGCTGCGCGAAATCGTCGCCAACCACTAGAGTTAGAAATTGCAGAAAAAAAGATTATTCTTGATCAAAATGGATGCATAAAAGATGTTGTGAGTGAAACACAATTAGAAGCGCATCGTTTAATTGAAGAGTTTATGATACAAGCCAATATTGCAGCTTCTGAAACATTAAAACAACATCACCAGCCCCTCATTTATCGTATTCATGAAAAACCTTCTCTTGCTAAGCAAGAAATACTTCGGAGCTTTCTTCAAAGTTTGGGGATACCACTCTCCCGCGGAAGCGAACTTACCTCAGCGCGCCTTAATAGCATTCTGGCAAAAGTGACGAATACACCACAAAAAGAATTGATCAACCAAGTTATTCTGCGCTCACAATCTCAAGCTGAGTATAATCCAAAAAATATCGGCCACTTTGGTTTAAACCTACATAACTATACACATTTTACATCCCCCATCCGTCGTTATGCTGATCTTATTATTCATCGAGCACTCATTAAAACGCTGAAATTAGGAAATGATCAATTAACAGATACACAAGAACAAAATCTTGCAGAAATTGCTACGCAAATTTCTTTATACGAGCGCCGTGCAATGATGGCTGAAAGGGAAACTATTGATCGGCTTGTTGCTCACTATTTAACGAATAAAATCGGCCGTATTTTTACAGGTCGCATTTCCGGAGTGACAAAAGCAGGTCTTTTTATCTCACTTGATAAACTCAATACAGATGGTTTTGTCCATATTTCTACACTTAAAAATGATTATTATCATTTTGATGAAGCACAACATGTTCTTGTAGGACAGCGTAGCCATAAAGGCTATCAGCTCAGTGATGTTGTAGAAGTAAAACTTATAACGGTACAACCTTTTGCTGGCGCTTTATGCTTTGAACTCTTAACAAAACCTCGTCCAATAAAATTTTCACCGACATCCTACCATAAAAACAAATTAAAAAAATAAAAGCATACCTTTTATGGGAAAAGAAAAAATTAAGCTTCTTGTCCTCCATTAAATAGAATATGAATAATAAAAAATAATAACTTCAAGTTAAGAAATGACTTATATAATATTTATATTATATAACGTGTACAATCTTCTTTTTTTAGTATACAAGAGGATGAATTTTATTGTTATCTCTATAATAACCACATAAAAATCTTGCAGTTTTTTATACTCAGGGAATGAGAAAAACTGCAAAGAATAGTTTGGTCTCCCTTTCATTTCAGCTCATCTTTTTATTGTTTAAATCAACAAAAGTACCTTAAGCCATTCTCATGAAAAAAAAGCTTTTGACTCTCAAAACAATTCTTTGCGTGCAATTATTGTAGCTATTGTAACTATTGGCACCGTTGGAACAGCATTGGGAATAGGAACACAACTTGTCTCTCTCTCTTCTTATGGCAGAGAAAGGTATTTCCAATAGTATGATCGGCTATAGTGGAACTGTTGGTGGATTTGCCACAATTGTTGCAGCTATTTTTACTTCTCGAATCGCCTTATGCTTAGGCATTTCTAAAACGATATTATTTATGATGGCCATAGGATCTTTAAGTTTTTTAGGATTCTATTTTTTTGAATCCATATGGATTTAGTTCATTTTAAGGTTTATATTACATTTTACTATGACAGTTATGTTTATCCTATCAAAGTTTTGGATCAACAGTTATGCTCCCCCTAAAAGACGTGGTTTTGTTCTTTCCATTTATGCTATTGTCCTAGGGTTAGGGTTTGCGGTAGGTCCAATGCTATTAGCAAAAGTGGGAACACAAGGATTTATTCCTTTTGCTGTTGGTTATAGTCTTATTATATTGGCTGCTATCCCAATTCTTGCCGCTTGAAATTAAGTCCAGAATTTCAAAAAAGCCAATATACACCATTTTTTCGTTATCTTTTTCACGTTCCAAGCGCAATGATGGCAGTACTTGTTTACGGTGCTATTCAAATGGGCGCATTAACTCTTATTACACCCTTTAGTTTATCCATTGGTTATAATGAGAATGAAGCAGCACACTTTATGGCAACCCTTGTGCTCGGAAATGTTTTCCTCTTAATTCCTATCAGCATTAGGAGTATATAAGCGATTATGCCAAAGATCGACCCTATCCGCTGATAAGTTGCGCTATCTTAGGTTTTTTGGGAACTTTCATGGTACCATGGATCATTCAATATCCATGGATTCTGATGCTTGATCTGTTCCTTCTTGGTGGTGTATCAGCGAGCCTTTATACAATTGGCCTTGCACATCTAGGGGCACGTCTCAAGGGACAAGAACTTGCTACTGCTAATTCTGCTTTTATTTTTTGCTATAGAATTGGTATGCTTATCGGGCCGACCTTTATCGGAAAATCCATGGATATCTTTAATCCTTTCGGTTTTTCAATAGCTATGGCTGTTTTTTTAGTTTATATATCACTTTGGTGTTTGTCCAACTTATGAGAAAATTAATCAGCTCTTGACTTTTTTGAGAACATCCGTAGTGTTGCTGGAGAATCTGATGACATCAGAAATAGGTTTTGATAGCAAAATAATATTTTTTCAGTATAAATAGGGTTCTTACATTATGGCTAAAGCAGCAACCATTAAGATCAAGCTTTTATCAACTGCAGATACCGGTTTTTTCTATGTAACAAAGAAAAACAGCCGTACAATGACAGATAAAATGAGCAAGCGTAAATATGATCCAGTTGTAAAAAAGCACGTTGAATTTAAAGAAACAAAAATTAAATAAATAGATGTTATACTCCAAAAGAAATGTGGGGATATTGCTCTTCAAAGTTATTTTTTGAGGGGCGTTTTTTTGTTTCCTTAAGTTTAAAAAGTTTACTTTAAAATTTGTATGTTTTGTACGGTTTTGAATAAGTTGATTTATTATTTAAGTTGCTTACATATATTCTACATGAATATTTGATTATTGTGATATCTAACGAAAATTTTGTCATTAAAACGAAACATTGTTTCGTCATATGAATAAAATTTCTCGGACGAATTATAAGCAATACTAAAATAGAGTGCGTTATAATAATGTTAGCAGTTTCTTGGTTTCATGAAAAAAAATTCTCATTTTAATCTAAGAAGCTTAAAAAAAATCACTGGTTTCAATATTTTTGTTGCAGCTAGCATTCTTGTTTTTATGTCAATTTATTTTAAGCAGAATCAGCCGTTGCCTCAAAAAGAAAAATTTTCTTCTCAAAACTCTGTTAAAGGAAATGCAGTAATCATTGATGGCGATTCTATCATGATTTCTTCAATTAAGATTCGACTGGTTGGAATTGATGCTCCTGAACTCCACCAATTTTGTGGAAAAAAGAAGGAACGCTACCCTTGTGGACTTGAGGCTAAAAAATATTTAGAACAACTACTAGACAATCAAACTGTTACATGTCACTGGCATAAAATAGATCAATACCGTCGTGTTCTTGCAACATGTAAAACAAAACAAGTTAGCAATATCAATGCAACGCTTGTACATAATGGTTGGGCTGTAAGTTATTATGAATACCCTAAAGAAGAACAAGAAGCTAGAAAGAAAAAAAAAGGAATATGGGCATCAAGTTTTCAACGACCGCGAGAATGGCGCAAAACAAATCCTCGCACTGAATAAGAAAAATATTTTTTAATTTCATTGACCAATGAAACGATGTAAACAGATTATCAAACTTGAAAAAAAAATCTATTCCTGTCGTGTTTGTATCCAACAACCACATTATTTTCCTCCTCTTCCTCACGAACCAAATCCCGTCGTTTATTTATCCGATACGGCTTCGATTGCAATTGCAGGACAAGCACCAGGATTGCGTGTCCATGAAACTTCTATCCCTTTTAATGATCACTCTGGCAAAAGGCTGCGTGATTGGCTGGGGGTAACGAAAGAAGAATTTTATAACAAATCTCTTTTTGCTATTGTTCCTATGGGATTTTGTTTTCCAGGTTATGACAACAATAAAGCTGATTTACCACCAAGGCGTGAATGTCGAGAAATATGGCATGAAAAGATATTCCAAGCGATGCCTCAAATAAAGCTTGTTCTTGCTATTGGCAGTTATGCGCAAAAGTGGCATATTACAGAATTAAAACATAAAACTGTTTCAGCAACCGTTAGTGATTGGAGAAATATTCTTTCCATCCCCCAACCTCAAGGCTATAATGTTATGCCTTTGCCTCATCCATCATGGCGAAATACTTCTTGGTTACAGAAAAACCCATGGTTTAACGATGAGCTTATTGTATATCTGCGTCGTTTAGTGCGTAAATTTTTATAAATTAAAATATTGAGAAAAAATATGGATCGTCTTGACCGAAAAATTTTACATCTTTTGCAAGAAAATGCGACACTTTCTGTTGCTGATATTGCTAAAAAAGTGGGACTTTCGACCACTCCTTGCTGGCGTAGAATTCAAAAACTTGAAGAAGATGGTGTCATTCAGCGTCGTGTTGCCGTTCTTTCTCCAGAAAAAGTAAATGCGCATGTCACTGTTTTTGTGTCTATTCGCACAAACACACATAGCCATGAATGGTTTAAGCGTTTTTCAAAAATTGTGCAAGAATTCCGTGAAGTCATTGAATTTTATCGAATGAGCGGAGATATTGACTATTTATTGCGTGTTGTTGTGCCCAATATTGAAGCTTATGATCTTTTTTATAAAAAATTAATTTCTAAAATTGACATCCGTGATGTCTCATCTTCTTTCGCAATGGAACAGATTAAATATACAACGGAACTTCCACTTAATTATATTAAATTACACGACAAGACGCATGAACAAAACTCTTAAGAGTTTTTTATATCGTCTCATTATCTTTTAGGCATTCAAACTTTCTTGTTAAAAAACCACCGTTTGTGCATGTGTTAAAACAGCAGCTTTGACAATACCAGCTGCCATAGCTGCTCCTGTCCCTTCACCAAGACGCATCCTCAAATCAAGAAGTGGTTCTTTGCCAATTTTTTTTAAAAGTTTACGATGAGCTGCCTCAGAAGAAACATGTCCAACAAGGGTATGATCAAGAGCTTTTGGATGCATTTTATAAAGGACCGCGGCAGCTGCTGTTGCCACAAAACCGTCTAAAATCACGGGTATTTTTTCTATTCTTGCTGCTAAAATAGCACCAACCATAGCAGCAATTTCACGTCCTCCTAAGCGACGCATTATCTCAAAAGGATCATTAAAATAATCCTTATGCAAAGAAATAGCTGTATTAACCGCTGCGATTTTACGCTGATAAAAATCACCTTCTGATTCCTTACCATTTTCTGTCCATTCTTCCACTTCTCCTCCAAACAATGCTAAGCATAAAGCTGAAGCTATTGTTGTGTTTCCAATTCCCATTTCTCCAATACATAAAAGATCTGTCCCACCCGCAATGGATTCCATTCCAAATGCCATTGTAGCAGCTGCACTCCGCTCATCCATTGCAGCATCCTTCGTAATATTCATTGTTGGATATTCCAATGCTAAATCAAATATTTTTAATCCAAGATCATAAGCAATACAAATTTGATTAATAGCAGCTCCACCAGATGCAAAATTTTGCACCATCTTTTGTGTCATAGATTGTGGAAATGGTGTAACATTTTCTTCTACTATACCATGGTTTCCAGAAAAAATAGCGACCAAAGGTCGCGTTACGATAGGTTTTTCTGTGCCCCTCCATCCCGCATACCAAACAGCAATGTCTCCCAGTTTTCCCAATGTTCCTTGCTCTTTTGTTAAGTTTTTTTGCCGTTTTTTTGCCAAGATTATAGAAAACTCATCAGCAACAGGTAAATTTGTAAGCAAAGCACGAAAATCATCAAATGGACTAGCGGTCATAAGGATACCTTTTAAAATCTACAATGTTTATGAAAATCACGTCATATATACAGGATATGAATAATTTATTGTTTTTTTAAACAGTGCTTTAAAAACGTTAAATATTATGAAAGCAATGATTTCTATTTTCTAATCAAATAACGAACATGAAAGATTTAAAATATTATCAATATGTTATTACTATTTTTACATTATGCTCTTAACCTATTTCTCTATTAAATAGGAGCAATCAGCATGTTGTTTAATATATAAATTCTAACATTCCTTCTATAACAAAAGTTGCAAATTTTCAGAAACTTATAAAATCGAAGGGATCAAAATGATCATAAAGAAATCAAAACACAAAGGATCTCAATTTTAACATATGTTAATTGTCAGGCTGTTATTAAATGAGAGCATAAAAAGCTTCTTTTAAAATACATATATCTGCATTTGGTTTTGTTGCGTCATTTGATAATATTTGCCTCCATCGACGTGCCCCACCCCGCCCATGAAATAAACCAATCATGTGACGCGTCACATGAGAAAGCCGCCCTCCCGATGCAATATGTCGAGCCGCATAATCACACATAACCTCAATAAGATCACTCTCACTCAGATTATTTTGCGCCTCATCATAGAGTTCAAAATCAATATGTTTTAACAAAGCTGGATCATGATAAACTTGGCGACCAAGCATGACAGCATCACAGAAAGTTAAGTGTTCTTTGATCTCATCAATCGATTTAATTCCACCATTTATCCCAATGAATTTATGAGGATATTTACGTTTTAATTTATAAACCCTTTCATAATTAAGGGGCGGAATATTACGATTTTCTTTCGGACTCAATCCTTGTAGCCATGCCTTGCGTGCATGTATCCAGAGCGCATCACATCCAGCATTCCAAACCTGATTAGCCAAAAGATCTAACGCTAACTCTTCATCTTGTTCGTCCACTCCAATCCGACATTTGACAGTTACTGGTATAGTAACCTCTCGTTTCATCGCTTCCACGGCATTTGCCACAATGTCTGGATGTAGCATCAAACAAGCCCCAAAGACACCAGCTTGAACACGATTTGATGGGCAACCGACATTGAGATTTATTTCGTTGTAGCCAAAATCTTCAGCAATTCGTGCAGCTTCTGCTAACTTTTTCGGATCTGCCCCCCCTAATTGTAATGCAACTGGGCGTTCTTTATCGCTAAAAGCCAACAATTGTTTGCGAACACCATGAATGACAGAATCTGCTACCATCATTTCCGTATAAAGGAGTGCTTTTTTCGTTAAAAGACGATAAAAAAACCTGCAATGTCGGTCTGTCCAATCCAACATTGGTGCTACTGCAAATTTTACAGGCGATGGAAGGTTGTAAAATATCATGAGGGTATTACTCTCATATCCCTATAGCTCTCTCTCTTTATACATAGAAAAATACTTACTTTTAGTTTACGGAAATTTTTATTCCCTTATACTATCATGAGTATAATAACAGCCCATTATCTTCAATTGATATAACGATTTACTACAATCAATCATGATAAAACACAATATGGCATTTCTTATAGATTATCGTTCAGGTATATAAACATGAAAAAATTTTTCACTATAATATAAAAAGCTCATTTACAATTTCTTCTTACGCTCATCAAGCCTCTATCCTTACATGATTTAGCACAGCGTTTAAGATAATGAACGATAAACTAAAACATTGTACAATTTTTCATAATAGATTTAATTTTCTTTAGATTTTTTAACTTATTGTGCAAATAAATGCTACAGAAGGTACTTTTATTTTCTCCTCAAGAAAGAACAAAAATCCTTATTCTACACGAATCTAATTATAAATCAGTTTTTCTCAATGAGTAATTCTTGGTAATATTCTTCGATTTCACTTTATAAGATAGATAAAGTTGATCCTAAATATTCTATCTAATTTTGCCATTTTATGATTCTTGCAAAAAAACTGAAATTAGGGCATAGACAATCATTGTCTTTTTAATATGTATGATTGACATCAGTATCTCTTGAAGGAAAATATTTTACAATATTGCAAATAAAATTTGTAAAATGAAATGATCATAAACGTTGTTCAATCTCTTGTTTGCTTTGCATATAGGAAGAAAGAATGTCAACCTCTTGTTCATTAAATAGGAGACCAAGTTTTGAACGACGCCATAACACATCTTCACATGCTTTAGCCCATTCTTTTTCCATCAACCATTTTACTTCTACTTCATAAAGCCCATGTCCAAAATCTTTTCCTCTATTTGCCTCACCATGTTCAAATATCACTAATGCTTCCGTACCATAGGAGCGTGCAAGCCTGCGATGTGTAAAAGCATCTAAATCTGGCATCAAAAGAGCAATCTTATTTTCGATTATATCTAATTGATTATAGGGAAAATCACCCCCTGGAAGTACTGTTTTAGCTGTCCATGATGCTCCCTTTTTACCAAGCGCTTTTTCAACAAATTTCATCGCATCTTCAGCCAACTTACGATAAGTTGTAATCTTTCCTCCGTAAAGATTAAGAATCTTTGGTGTTGTTCCTGTTCCCATTTCTTTTAAAACATAATCGCGCGTAATTTCTTGTGCTTTTGAAGCTCCATCATTATAGAGTGGACGAACTCCAGAGTAAGACCAGACAATTGTTTCAGGTAACACTGGTTGTATGAAATATTCACTGGCTGCTGCACAAATGTAATCAATTTCTGTATCAGTAATATGAACGTCAGCCGGATCTCCTTGATAATTACAATCTGTTGTTCCAAGCAAGGTAAATTCTTCTTGATACGGAATAGCAAATATAATACGCCCATCACCATTTTGAAAAATATAAGCACGATCATGAGTATAAAGCTTGGGAACCAAAATATGAGAACCTCTAACAAGTCGTACTGGTGGATGTTCTTTACAGTCTAATATGTTTGCTAAAACATGATCAATCCAAGGTCCTGTCATATTCGCGACATAAGAAGCTGTGACACTATATTCTTTACTACTTAACTTGTCTTGAAGAACGATACGCCATTTATTGCCTTCTTTTTTTAAAGAGAGAACTTCTGTTCGTACTTTTATATCAGCTCCCCACTTTTCTGCATCACGAGCATTGCCAATAACTAAACGCGCATCGTCTACTCTTGCATCAGAATATTCAAAACCTCTCTGATATTCTTTCTTCAGTGTAGAGCAAAATTTTTTTGAAAAATTAATCGTTTTACTGCGCCACAATTTCTGATTCCAATTCCCTAAATAATCATAAATAAAAAGTCCAAAACGCAACATCCAAGCAGGACGCAATTCTTTATGATAGGGAAGAAGAAAACGCAAAGGACGCACAATATGTGGAGCCATACGTAAAATGATCTCGCGTTCTTTCAATGCTTCACGAACAAGTTTGAACTCATAGTGTTCAAGATAACGAAGCCCACCATGAATAAGCTTTGTTGACGCACTTGAGGTCCCAGATGCAAGATCGTTCATTTCAGCCAATCCCACTTTAAATCCGCGTCCTGCTGCATCTCTTGCCAATCCACACCCGTTTATCCCTCCCCCAATGATAAACAGCTCATAATGTGTTGTGGTTTTCATAATTTCACTTTTCATTATTTAATTTTGTTTCTCAGTACTCAATAAAGCAATAGGAAAAAATAATACAAGTGTTCTTCATTGTATTATCAACGTACTTTTTCCTAAAATAAACACGCACAAAAAGCTTTTGATACCCTTACACATCAAAACAACATTTGACAAATTAAAGAGAATTTTTTTATCTTTTACAAAAATAATCCTTGCCAAGCCAAGGTTCATCATATGAAGTCTTTTTAGAGAAAAATTGATGTTTTTTCTCATTCTTAAATACACACTATAGCTAAATGCTTTATTGCACATAGATAACGCTTTTCATATAGTTCACTCAATGACACACTAGGAAATATGAAGGTATACAGATGACTCATCACTCTCAAAATTCGAAAATAACACCTCTTTCAAAAATTTTAGTCCCAGTTATGTCAAGTATTTTAATCTTTTTACCTTCTTTATCAAACGCAACATCACACTCAAAAACAGCAAATCATTTAAGCTTAGAAAAGCTTAAAACACAACTTTTGGAAGATTCTAGCTTTTTATCTAAGCTTAAAGAAAAAATGATACCACATACTGATTCTCATCATATTCAACAAATTGTCAGAGAGTACCTTCTTACTCATCCAGAAGTTCTGATTGAAATGCAGCTTATTCTTCAAGATAAGCTGGAAAAACAGAACGAATACGAAAACAAAATACAAACTTCTGTCATCCATTTATTAGAAAAAGAAATTTTTCATTCTCCTCATGACGCCGTTTTTGGAAACCAAAATGGTAAAAAAGTGCTTGTCAATTTTTTTGATTACAACTGTGGATATTGTAAAAGTTCCTATTCACATATAGAAGACTTGATAAAAGAATATCCAGATTTAAAGGTTATTATTAAGGATTTACCAATTTTAAGCTCTGATTCTATGGCAGCCCATACTGTTGCCTACGTATTTCGAAAACAATTTCCAGAGAAATATCCTCAGTTTCACAAAACGCTTTTAATGTATCAGGGCCGCGCAAATGAAGCTAAAGCTATTAAAGTAGCTGTTTCATTAGGAGCAGATGAAAAAAAACTACGTAATGCAATAAAAGATCCCACTCTACAAAACGCTTTTAAAGAAAATATCCAAATTGCCTCTAAACTTCATATTACGGGAACACCTTCTTACATTATTGGTAATAAAATATTCATTGGTGCAGCCAGACAAGATACTCTAAAACAAGCGATAGACAACACACGGTGAATACCTGATCAGTTTTAGGAAGAATACTGTAAATGAGGTAATTTTATGCTTTCTCTTTTTTGATAACAGGCTTATAAGTGCAATTTTGCGTAAAGCAGATACGAGTTTTAAATTGCAAAGTATAATGATTTAAAGGAAATAAAAATCTTTAAAGCCTCAAAAGATATCATCCCTAATCTAGAGATATGCAGTCATAAAATGAGATAATGACGATCTTCATTGATCAAGGAGTTAGAAATAAAATGGCAACAAAAAAAATGGATTCGGCAAAAACCGCAATTGATACGAAAATTATTCGTGATCTTGCTGAAATTTTGAATGATACCAATTTAACGAACATTGAAGTTGAACAAGGGGAGCTTCGTATTTGTGTCTCACGTCAAAATACCTTAACTTCTTCTGAGCAAGCCATCTATGCTCCTGTTTCTACTCCTACTTTTTCTGTAACATCTTCTCCAGTCCCAACAACTGAATCTCCTATACAATCTATCCAAGAAGATAAATCAAAAAACACAATAACCTCTCCGATGGTTGGAACAGCTTATCTTGCACCTTCACCAGGCGCGCAACCTTTTGTAGAAGTAGGACAAAATGTTTCTGAAGGGGAGACATTACTTATTATTGAAGCCATGAAAACAATGAATCAAATTTCATCACCACGCTCAGGCACGGTAACCACTGTTCTTGTCAAAGATGGCCAACCTGTTGAATTTGGTGAACCACTTATTATTGTTGAATAAAGCGAGGGGCAACCATGATTCGAAAAATACTCATTGCTAATCGGGGAGAAATTGCTCTTCGCGTTTTGCGTGCATGTAAAGAACTTGGCATAAAAACCGTGGCTGTTCACTCTACCGCTGATGCAGATGCAATGCATGTTCGTCTTGCTGACGAAAGCGTTTGTATTGGACCTCCTCCTGCTCGCGATTCTTATTTGAGTATTCAGCAAATTATTGCTGCTTGTGAAATTACAGGAGCTGATGCTGTTCATCCAGGTTATGGCTTTCTTTCTGAAAATGCAAAATTTGCAGATGTTCTAGAAGCCCATGATATTACATTCATCGGTCCAACAGCTACTCATATCCGAATCATGGGCGATAAAATCGAAGCAAAGAAAACCGCTAAAAAACTTGGTATTCCTGTAGTTCCCGGTTCAGATGGAGCAGTCACTGAAGAATCAGATGCTTTACGCACTGCTCGTGAAATTGGTTATCCAGTTATTATCAAAGCTTCTGCCGGTGGTGGTGGACGTGGTATGAAAGTCGTTCATTCTGAACAAGAATTTTCTATAGCTCTCAAAACAACGCGTTCAGAAGCGAAAGCTGCTTTTGGTGATGACGCTGTTTACATAGAGAAATATTTAGAAAAACCCCGTCATATTGAAATTCAAGTCATAGGTGATGGTGCGGGAAATGCTATTCATTTAGGAGAACGCGATTGTTCACTTCAACGACGGCATCAAAAAGTATGGGAAGAAGCTACATCACCTGCACTTAACGAATCTGAACGGAAAAAAATTGGCAGTATTGTTGCAAATGCCTGTGCCCAACTTGGATATCGTGGAGCTGGTACTGTTGAATTTCTTTATGAAAATGGTGAATTTTATTTTATTGAAATGAATACGCGTTTACAAGTCGAACATCCTGTAACTGAAGAAATTACGGGTATAGATTTAGTCCATGAACAAATCCATATTGCATCAGGCTGCAAGCTTTCAGTGACACAAGATGATGTCTGTTTTTCTGGTCATGCCATTGAATGCCGTATTAATGCAGAAGATCCTATTAACTTTACGCCATCACCTGGAACCATTACACATTTTCATACACCTGGAGGTTTAGGGATTCGTGTTGATTCAGGTGCTTATTCAGGTTATCGTATCCCTCCTTATTATGATAGTATGATTGGAAAGCTGATTGTTCATGGACGTACCCGTTTAGAATGTATGATGCGTTTACGGCGTGCTTTAGATGAATTTGTCGTCGATGGGATAAAAACTACACTACCTCTTTTTCGCGATCTTATTAATAATCAAGATGTTGCTGATGGTAATTATAATATTCACTGGCTAGAAAAATACCTTGCTCATCAATCAAAGTCTTCAGATTCGTAATTCGATAGCAAAATGGTGAATTCCTATAAAAGATTCTATAAGATATCAACATAAGGATAATTCCAACCTTGCTGTAAAAAGTGGTAAAAGAGGAAATAGATTGGTTATTTTTTATTTGTTATACAGTTTTCTTTTAATATGTACAAAATTTGATAATTTTCTGTTTTCCTTTTTGCGAGTTTGTGCTAACTCCTACGTGGTTACGCCCTTATAGCTCAGTTGGTAGAGCACCTGATTTGTAATCAGGGGGTCGGGAGTTCGAGTCTCTCTGGGGGCACCATTTTACATCTTCAACATATTGAAATATATAGATTTTTTCTTTAAATAGCCATTTTCAGACCACATTTTAGACCACCTTCTACAGTTTATATAATTTTACCTAATTTGTTCTTATTTGCTCCTTATTTTTCTTTGGAGTGAAGGCTAAGATCTCTTTTTTTCTCCATCTCACTGCTCTCCCTAGCTTATATGGCTCCGGAAACACCCCCTGAAGCACCCAATTGCGAATCGTTGTTGTGGATACACTAAAAAGCTGTGCACACTCACGTGTCGTTACATATCTATCTCCATCATCAAATATCATCTCATTACCTTTCTCTTTTTTATGTTAATTAAATGGGTGGGGGTGCTTAAGCAAGAGGAGAAGGAGAGAGCACCCCCATAGGTTTAAGCAGCTTTTGCCAAAATCTTTTGCATCTCTTGTTCTATTTCCCCTAAAAAGATTTCGACCGCTTTATTAATCTCTTCAATGTATTTCTCATCACGGAGGACGCGTTTGACTTTCATTCTCAAACCAGTAGATTTGCCTACAAAGTTTGGATTATAGCTAATGAAATCACACCACTTTCGTCCTGTACAAGCCATTTGGAATTGCATTTGTGCGATATATTCAGGCTTGATTTCGTCATACATAAAAAAACGAAGATGAGTCGTTGATTGTGGACATTTGACTTCGATTAAACCGTCCTCTCCAATCAACCCATCAGGACTTGCCCCCGCCATTTTCATTTTTGGGTGGGGGATAAACCCGCATCTTGTGACTTCTGCGTCATAAATGAATTCATATTCTCTTAAGGCATTCTCTTCATATGCAATGCCCCATTGCATAGCAGGTGTTGTATAAGATTGGCTTATTTCTTCTATTAAGCGTTCTGTCATGAGTTTCGTTTTGTAGTCTTCATATTTGTTTGTAGGCAAACCTTTTGCTGTCTTACTGAGTACGTTGTAAACGTTTGAAGCAGTGACTTTTCCTAGCCTTGCTTGAAACCATTCTGCTGTTCTTTGCTCCATCTCACACCGCCGTTTGTTGTTGAGTTGGTGCATATTCAATATCTTGTATAGGTGCATCTAATTGCTCTTGTTGTGCTTTTTTCATTTGTGAACGTTGCTTTTTTTTCAAAGAAAACAAAGCGATTTGAGCTTGTTTATAAGACATATCTGTTAGATTTTTTGCTCCTACGAAAGAGATAAGCTTACTTTCTTCAGATTGTGTTTTTTTAATTAATTCTTTGATTTCATTCATTTGTTCAGGAGAGATACCTGAAAGAAGCGTGTTGCCATCTGTATCGTCTTCTTTTCTTGCGACATTAAGAAGCATGCCTAAGAGATATCTACGTGCGTAGGTGAGAGTAGAACCAACCGCTTGTATGTTATTTTTGCTCCCTGTAGCATCAAAAGGAAAGGTTCCTTCTGTTGATATTTCATTGCCCGATATATGCTTTAAAGTCATTTCTACAGTTATGTCATTTGAACTCTGGTCTTTGATACGAGAGAACAAGGCAAAGTGATGTGTTGCAAGAGTTTCTTTGATTGAATCAATATATTTATCAAGCGTGGTATAGAGGCTTTTAGTATGTGTATTAATGGCGTTTTGTTCGATATCTTTGTATTCCATTTGCATAGCAGAAAGATCACGGACAAAGTTTTGGCGCTCTTGTCGTTTTATCTCTTGTTCTCGCAATTCAAGAAGACGCTTGAGACGATCCAGATCAACATCATTGTCTAAAGCTCTTTCTAAAATAAGCTCCATAGCTGTAGGTTTGATTTCACAATCGTTCATTTTTTCCACTAATTCCGTTTGTGTGGTACTTAGTTCACTCATCTTGATTTCCTCCATTGCGCGCAATTCCCCCGTGGCGTGAATCACGCTTGTGTTTAAAAGTTGTTTGTGTGGTTAGAAAGAAACGTCGTCCCCTGTTAAGTTTTCTGTCTTTTCCTTGTAAACAATTTTGTAATCGGCATAAATTTGTGCATCGCCATAAATTCTTGGATCACCATCAATAATTGCATATTTGTAAATTTGTGCGTCCCCAAAAATATCCCCCCCATATACTTTTGCGTTATCATAAACTTGTGCATTGCCATAAACGCGTGCAAAATAAGCAACTTTCGCGTTACCAAACACTTTAGCGCTGTCGTAAACTTCGGCACCACAATAAACCATAGCTTCATTACTAACCCAACAGTCGGCTTCATGACTTAGGTTGTCCTCATCCTCTATAAAGCCCCCAAGGTTACCTTTCTTGACGCCACCAAAATCTCTTAATGCTCTAATTCGGTGAAGCGTAAATCCATCAACATTAATTGTTTCATCAGTAAGTTCGTATTTTCTCATCGGGTCTTTTCTCCAGTTGAGATTCTTCTATTGTCATTAATCCAGTCGTCCCAACATACACATGCTTCACCGTAAATTTTTGCATGACCGTAAACATGCGCATTACCGTAAACTTGTGCACTTCCATAAACACGCGCCCTATCGTAAATGTATGGCTCTTCGTAAACTTGTGCATTGCCATAAACTTCTGCATTATCAAAAACGTGCGGTTCACCGCAAATATATGCATCACCGTAAACTTCTGCATGACCGTAAATGCATGGTTCATCGAAAACTTCTGCTTTGCCATAAATACGAGAATTGTCGTAAACCTCGGCATAACCGTAAACATGTGCATTTTCGTAAACCTTAGCATCATCATAAACCTTGGCATAACCCCCAACCCAGCAATTGCCATCATGACTTAGATTGTCTTCTTTCTCGATATAGCCGCCAAGATCACCTTTCTTGACGTCCCCCAAATCTCTCAATGCACGAATGCGGCGGAGCGTTTTGCGCCCAACTTCGATTGTTTCATCTGTCAGTTCATATTTTTTCATCTGGTCTTTTCTCCAGTTGATATGGCGTTATAGTCATCAACGTGTGCGCTACGATAAACTTCTGCATCACCGTAAACTTTTGCTTCTCCGTAAATTTCTGCCTTATCATAAACACGTGCTTCATCGTAAACGCGTGCATCATTGTAAACTTTTGCACGCCCATGAACATGTGCATTGCCAAAAACCAAGGCATCACCAAAAACCTTGGCATAACCATAAACCTCTGCATTATGGGAAACGCATGCATTACCGTAAATTTCTGCATGATCATAAATTTTAGCATCACCATAAATCCTTGCACTATCGCCTATATGTCCGTCTTTAATTTTTGCATTGCCATAAACTTCTGCCTTATCGGAAACATATGCATAACCGTAAACATGTGCATTATCGGAAACTTTTGCTTCATTGAAAACGCGTGCACAACCGTAAACCTCTGCCTTACCGTAAACACGTGCTTCATCGAAAACGCGTGCACAATCGTAAACCTCTGCCCTACCGTAAACGCATGCCTCACCGTAAACTTCTGCTTCTCCATAAATTTCTGCCCTACCGTAAACGCGCGCTTCATCGTAAACGCGTGCGCTCTCGTAGACATGTGCATTATCGGAAACTTTTGCTTCATCGAAAACAAGTGCATTGCCATAAACACGAGCATCTCCAAAAACACAAGCCTTATACCAAATCCAACAATTGCCCTCATGGGATAAGTTGCCTTCATGCTCTATAAGACCGCCTAGGTCGTCTGCTTTAATACCACCAAAGTCTCGTAAGGCACGAATGCGGTGGAGAGTTTTGCCATCAACCTCAGTTGTTTCATCAGTAAGTTCATATTTCTTTTCCATGGTTTTTGCCTCTACCTTAAGATAGCATCACTTCCATAAAATGCTGTTTTGCCAGCTACTATGGCATTACCACCAACTTTTGCGTTATTATAAACTTCGGCATCATCATAAACCTTAGCATTTTCATAAACTTTGGCATTTTCATAAACCCATGCCTCACCACCAACCCAGCAATTGTCATCATGGCTAAGATTTCTTTCACTCTCTACCCAACCACCAAGATCACCTTTTTTAACATCTCCAAAGTCTTTTAATGCACGGATACGGTAAAGCGTTATTCTATCAACTTTAATTGTTTCATCAGTCAATTCGTATTTCTTTTTTATCATAATAACCTCCTCTTAATGCATGCTTTGTCTTTTAAGCTCTTGAGACAGCACACCAATTCCTTTTGCTGTAATTTTTGCGCAAGGAATGACCTTTTCTATTCCACTTGCGGTTTGAAGTGTGATGGTTGGACAATCCATAAGTTTCTTTTGGATTTTGTCTTGATAAGGAAGCAAATTTCCACCTGCTGCTCGTCTGTAAATCCAACCTTTTTTCTGTAAGAAGAGAATGAACTGTTTTGGTTGCATTTCGAGTATTTTAGCGGCTTCTGTAAGACCGAAGAGTCCATTATGGCGCTGTAAGCTTTCAAGAGCCATTGCCTTTGGTTTTAAATTTGCAATAATATTATCTTTTTGTTCATTTTCATTTTTGAGATACGTTAAAACACCAAGCATAACTTGAGGGCTTGAGTAGTCGATTTGTGGTATTGCTGCTTGCTTTTCCAATTCTTGCCAACGGTCTATAATCCTAGCACGTAATGTCATACTGTAGCCCGAAACTAAAATGAGGCATTCACGTTTAGGGAGATTGTAACAGTTTTGCGTCTTACCTTGTTTATCTAAATAGGTGGATCCAAATTTGGATTGACCCCCTTCAGGATATAATTCTCCTAACATTTGCCGAATATCACGCATAATATGCGCATGTTGCTTACCGCATAACTCTGCAATTTCACGACTAGACATCGTTTGAACTGTTGTGTTTTGAAAATTGTTTTCAGATGTTATAATAAGGCTTTTCATCATCACCCCCTTAATTAAGAAAAACACAAGTTTTGGTATAATATTATGCCATAGTTTCTATGGCGCTCTGCTTTAGCGATTTTCCTTGCTGCGTGAATTTTGAAGTGATGATTATTGGTTTTATCTGTCTCTATTTCAGATTTTGGACAAATCTTCTGTCTGTTCCATTCTTGTTTTGTAAAAACAAAATCCATGCCTTCTTTTAGATCAAGCTTTTCAACACAATCATTAAACCAAGTGGAAAAATCTTGTTTCAAATGTAAGTACCTATGCATTACATGGGCATTGACCATTTGGACATAACCGATTTTGTTGTCTACCTCGTTTTCAGGCGTGAGATATCCTTCACTATGAATATGAGTATCATGTGTGGTCATAAGTTTACTCTAATCAATTATTGATGGGAAAAGGGGAGGCGCTTTTAAAAGCGCCCTTTAGAATTTTTAAAGCACATCACAAGGACGCAAACGGTGTTGTTGTTCGTAAGTACCGTAAATCTCATCATTATATTTTTCGTCTGCGATCTCGTCTAAAAGTCTATTGTAAACATCACTTTCACGTACAAAGTAATGAACCTTACTATCCTCATGGAGATGTTCGATATTTGCTTCTACATATGCGTCTGCAATCTCTTCAGAGATATCTTCACAATTATTCTCAGAAGGATTTATACGAAAGATTTGGATTGCATCATCTACCTCATCAACAATGCTTAGAATTTGGCTTGCATCAAGTGGTCCAGACTCTGCAATGTGTTGATCTTTATCGTAGGCAACTAATAAAATTTCATTGGAATTTATAAGAATTGGCTTATCCATAATTTTTCCTCCCTAACGCCTCTTGGCGATTGTTTGTGCGTGGTTTGTATAATTACTTATACGTAAATGTATAAATAGAAGCAAGCAAAAAATCGCATATATTTCATTTTTTTTTCATTTTCACTTAAATGTCATCTTCACAAGCAATAGAATCAAAAACTTTATTGGGATTATTTCATAAGTAGACGATAGGATTTGCGCGGTAATATTGCAACTATTTCTCCAACCCATTTTATCTTAGCATTTTTAATAGGTAGCGCATTCCATGATTTGAGTACAATGCCCTCTGAAGAGCGAGTAATTTGTTTGATGAAACGCCTATTATCTTCTGTTAGAACGACAACTTCATCACCGTAATAATCGCTCATTGGCTTTGTTTGCAGATGTTTAACTACGATTAAATCACCATCTTTATACACGGGATACATGGAATCTCCACGAACCATGAATCCTATTGTTTCAAAAGGCAAATCAAATGGTATTTCGATTGTTTCAAGCCCATCTTCTGGGATTTGCTCAACATCGGTATCAATCTCTAATCCTGCTCCTACATACCCCATAACAGGAACAAGTGTAGTAATTTGATTATAACCTTTTAAGCTTTTATAAAGTTCTAAAATTGCGTCTCTGTGTGAACCTCTGGGATCTGATTCACTTCCTAACCATCTTGATACGGTCGCTTGGGTTACATTTAGTCTATCGGCAAGATCTTTTTGATTAAGACCAAACTCAGATTGCAATACTTGCAATGTCGCAATGATATTTTTCGTCATAATTAGTTACTTATGATTTTAAAATTAAAAAAATCTATTGTTTTTTTTAATTAACTCTATACAATTGCGTATATGGTTAAAATTAAGGAGCTTAACTCAAATGGACACAGAGGAAAAATTAAAGATTAAATCTATCCGAAAGTGTTTATCGCTAACACAAAAGGAATTAGCAGATATTTTAGGTGTTAAGCAAGCTTCTGTTTGTCGTTGGGAACAAGGCAAAGGACTATCTTTAAATAGTTATTTAAAGCTGCAAAAGTTGAAGGATAGTTCTAGCTCTATGCCTGCTTTTACTACTTCTACAGATAATAACGAACATCAACAGCAGCATTCACACTCTTAAAGAAGAAAGATCATGAGAAACGGAATATTGAAGAAACTCTACACCCAGTTTTGTAGATTAATAGGTTGCAATACGAAAATCAAGAATGGAGGCAGATTGGTGGAAGAATGGAGAAAAGTACCATATCGTGACTGTAGCGTAGAAGATCTTGTGAAACGACACGAAACTCACACAACAATTCTTAAAAAACGAGAAGAATGCCATAAGTCAAAATTTGATAGTTGGATGAGATGGCATGAAGCCACTCTTGCAGAGCGAGATAAGTCAATTGAACAACAGCAAGTAGTACTTGAAAACCTATCCACTTTAATTAAGCAAAAAAATAAAACGCTGCATAAACAAAGATTAAAATTGGATTTACAGATGAGAGTTATTGATGAATTAAATAATAAAATCAATTATTTAATCAACAAAAAAGAAGAACCCAGATTGACGGATTTTGTTTTTGCAGGAGAAGTTTTTTAATTCTGGTGTCATTAATCCCAAAAATGAGGGTCGTTAATTAAAAGCGGATCTTTGGGATTAACTTCATAATAAGTCTCTTTTAAACGTGGATATGAAGCCCAAAAATGAACGGTGAATGTTTCCTCTGGATTAACAATTGAAGTGTGTTCAAGTGTAAAATTTGCAATGTTGCGAGAATTAGGCTTACGGCAGGTAATCATGAAATCTAAAAAAGTACAGCGTTTAGCGGATATAATAAAAAAATTTAAAGCATACTCTGATGAAGCATTTGATTTTATATTTTCGGGACATAACGCAATGAGTTTGGGCGTTGTCCTTTTAATAACGAGGTGCCCCTCCGAAGACTCAAATTTCCATTGAGTAAAAGGACAAGCGTTTTTAACAAACTTAAAGGGACTGTTTTTCGATATGCGTATATTCTTTATCATCATATCTTGTGTCGTAAGATTTTTAATGCACAGCTTTACCTTAACATGGGGAGTACCTTTATATTCTTGTGGGAGGAATATTGCCTTCAATTTTAAATATGGTCCCAAATCCCGTGCTTTTTTATCTTCTAATAGAATAGCTGTCTGGATTTCTGATGCTATAGTTTGTCGTTGGAAGATTTTAAGTTGTTTTTTTAAGCTTCGTTGTTGCACAAAAAGTGTCACCATTCCAGTAACTATCGTAGCAATGATAGGAGCAATCGTAAGATTATCACTTATCCAGTGCAGCAAAAATACAGCACTATCATTTATCCGGTGCAATAAAAATACAACCTTATCAACTACCCATTCTTGCATCATAACTCCCCCCACTTTTTTAGAATCGTTGGGAGGATACTTTTTCATAAACATTTTTTCAAGACAAGCAATCACAACACGCTCTGTCATAGCAAACATATAAATACGTAGAGCCTTAAGGGGGGATTATGATCACTAACGCACAAACCATTTTATGTCTTGATCTAGGGACCAAGACAGGCTGGGCGATATGCGGTGCGGATGGTCACATAACAAGCGATACAGAAGATTTTCAATCACGCCGTTTTGAAGGCGGTGGTATGCGTTATTTACGCTTTAAACGGTGGCTTACTGAACTAAAGAGGTCTGTTGATGAAATTGACGCAGTGTATTTTGAAGAGGTGCGCCGGCATGTGGGTACAGACGCTTCTCATATTTATGGGGGCTTTCTAGCAACCTTAACAGCGTGGTGTGAACATCATCAGATACCATATGAAGGCATTCCTGTTGGCACAATTAAGAAGGCAACAACAGGAAAAGGCAACGCCTCAAAAGAAGAAATGATTAAGGCGGTATGTGCAAAAGGACATGTGCCTAAAGACGACAACGAAGCAGATGCTTTAGCAATTTTATATTTAATGAAAGAAGGGGGCGCGCATGTCTAATGCAATGCCATGGATAAGATTCCATTTGTATGACTGGATAAGTGGTACAGACGGAATGACGTTAGAGCAAAGGGGCGCTTATATGACGCTTCTCGTTCGCATGTATGATAAAAAAGCACCAATTAAAGAAGATTTTGAAACGCTTGCACGTGCTTGCAATTGTTCGCAGAAAAAATTTGCAGATATTGTCGAATATCTCATGAGGAATGATAAACTTATTGAGACAGATAATGGATTGTGGAATACGCGCGTTGAAGAAGAGCTAAACGATTTTGCTGATAAAAAAGAGCACATATCGCAAGTTCGTAGTGAGGCTGGTAAAAAAGGTGCAAAAGCAAAAAACAATATAAAACAACATATTAATAATTTTGCTGAAGCAAATGATAAGCAAAACGTTTTTTTTGCTGAAGCAAACGATAAGCAAAATCAAGCTATAAAGAACCAGAATAAGAATATATATAAAAAAACTAATACTATCGTATTAGCAAAAAAAGAAATTGGTTCTGAAAGTTTAGAAACAAACGATTTGGTTGACGAGCCAACAGAGGTTGCTGCTGTTGAAACCACATCAGAGCAAATCACAACCTCATCAGACAACCAACCTCCCATTCACGAGCAAGAGAACGTTCCCAAAAAAGCAAAACGAGCGAAAGCTAATCGCGGTTGTCGATTGCCAGATGATTTCAAACCTAATTTGCAATACGCAATCGATAAAGGCTTAACCCATGATGAGGCGCTGTTAGAAGTCGAACGGTTCAGAAATTTTTGGCTGGCAAAATCCGGAGCAAATGCAAACAAAACAGATTGGCCGGCGACATGGCGAAACTGGATTATACATCCAGAGTACGGAGCGCTATCCAAGAAACAAACACAAACACTTAGAGGTTATCATGGAAAATTCACTCAGAAAACTTTCACAGAACAGCTTGCAGAAGGCTTCAACGAACTCAGAGATCATCTCTCATCTGGAGAAGATTATGGAAATGATCAGTCCGGGGTATCCATTGACGCTGAAAGCTGGGAATACATTGACGAAACAGGAGGAAGCGCAAACCTTAGATGCTTGCAATCGTCTACAAGCGTTGCTCTCTGTGAAAGCTTCAGTTAAGCAAATTGAGCAAACTTCTTTCCTACTCTCAAGCATGAGAGTCCCTGCGAACACAGATTCCAAAGCCGTTGTCCTATCCTATAGCATGATGCTGGAACGGATTTCAGCATATGCTCTGAAAAAGGGCGTCGAAGATATCGTAACTGGTCAAGCAATTGGGATATCAAAAACATTTATGCCAACTTGTGGAGAGCTTTTAACTTATTGCCAGACACTAGAAAATACCCTTCTTTCAAAAGCCGAAAGTGTACGTAGAGCAATTGAAAACACACGTGAGAAAGCACTCAAAGAAAAAACAACGAAAGAGCATTTTCGACCACTAACGCTTGTTCACAAGCAAGAGCTTGAAGAAACTTTAAATGGTCTTGGGGGAGCAGTGAAAAACATTGCAAGTTAGCAAAATAGTGAAAAGTGCTGATCATTTTGGGATTAGACATGCGTTTAAATCGACAAAAAGATACCATACAAAGCGATTTAAAGATTTTACGATGAAAACCATATCTATAATATAAAACGCTCTGTACGGTCAAATTTTAGGTAAATAGACCAATTGGTAAAATTATGGACTAAAAACATGAGAATATTAAAAGACCTGTTCTTAAAAAAACGTAAACAACCCATGCAAAAAGAGTTTGTTGCGACAGCTGTTGGTTATGTTCCTTGGGGGGACGGAGCAGAGGAGTATTTTTACAACCTCTACAAATATGAAGACGGCACAAGAGAATGTGAAAAGTTTGATGGCGGCCAGTATTATACCACACCAGAAAATGCGGATTTTAGTACCAAAGCGCAAGTGAAAGCTTGGGTTTATGGGGGTGGTATTCCGAAAAGCGTTCTCAATTACGAACCTCTCATAGATGAGATCAACAAGGAGATAAAAAAATTATCAGAAGTAGCTTGACATTATTACAGCAATATGAATAATCGAATCAGGTGCCTAACAAACACCTTAAAACAACTAGCGGATTGGTTGCCGAAATAACTGTTTTTCCGCAATTTAAAAGCTTTGACTCGTTATATGTTATACGCATATAATGATCTTGTCGGGTGTGGTTATGCTATAAAATACCTTCACGGGGAAAGCATAACGACGGGCTAGTTGCCGTGTTTGTTAGCGCCCGGCACTCTTTTTTAGAGTGTCATTAACAAACGTCTAACAACTAGGAGTTCTCATGAACACTCTTATAGAAATTAAAGGAAGTGCTACTAATGGTGCTACCACTCAGACTATGTCTAGCATTGAAATTGCGGGGGTATGTAGTAAGAAGCATAAAAATGTTATGCGAGACATTAAACAAATATTTAGCGAGCTCAAATTTGAGCCGGCTAAGTTTTTAAGCAGTTATATTGATGAACAAGGAAAAACACGCCCTTGTTATAATTTACCCAAACGTGAATGTTTAATTCTTGTTTCTGGTTACAGCACTGCTTTACGAGCTAAAATCATTGACCGTTGGCAAGAATTGGAAAAACAAGTAGCAACACCGCAAATTGATTATTCAAGTCCTCAAGCAATGATTGGCTTTTTGACACATCTACAAAACCAAATCGAGCAAAAGGATAACACCATTGCCGAATTAGCACCAAAAGCAAAAGCTTTGGAAGGCTTAAAACGCTCTGATGGTTTGTTTGGCTTAATTGAAGCAGCAAAGATGTTAGAGGTACGACCAAAAGATTTAACGGATTACTTGCGTAAACATGATTGGGTGTATCGACGGGCTCCAGGGGCGCCACTGTTACCTTATCAAGACAAAATTAAGAAAGGATTTATGGATTGCCCTGCTATTACCATTCAAAGACCGGATGGTACAGAAAAGGTGCTGCCTTCAACGAAAATCACATCTAGAGGATTAGCTTGTTTGAGAGAACAAATCCATGGAGGTGTACAATGAACACCAGTGTCGACTTCTTATGCGATTTATGGATAGCGTTGGCTCAATTTTCCAATCATCAAAGCGTTGGAGATGAGGATTGTAACACGCTGGTGCAGGTCATGGGCGTGGTGGAAAAAGCTTTGATTTTAGAACTTCAAGATGAAGTGCCCAATTTTACAAAGATTCTGGCAGTTCTTACAGATTTCGGAGCTTCAGAGTTTCCCATGGCTATGAATCCTTTTTTGAAAGCTTACGAACCAAATTTGGAGAGCCCCATTAAAAAGGTTGCTTAATTAAAAAATAGAACTCCCTTCCCCATCTTTACAAGGTGGGGAGGAAGTTAAGCCGCATTTTTGATTGTAATAATGACTTGCTTGCCAAGAACGCTCAGTGTTTGCTCTAGTGTTTGAAGCTTAGTTGGATAATTGGGATCAAGAATGCGTCTTGCTTCTGTTTCTTTTTTACCCAAACGATTAGCCAATTCTGTTTTTGTGATATTCGCTTCATTAAAGGCTTCTACCACTGCAAGTTTAAGAGCATTCCAAGCATCTACCGTGACCTTTACAAGACCTTTATATTGCTGTGGTACTGGTAAAGGTAAACCGCGCATAGGATAGCTCCGTAATGCTAACCCTAAAGCTTCAACAGCATTCTCTAATGCCTCTGCTCTATTTTCTCCAGCTGTTATTGCTTCTGGTACATCTGGAAAGGTTACAATAAAACCACCATCTGGATCAGATTCCAGTTTTGCTTGATAAGTGTATTCCATGTTTAGGTCTCCTCGCCATAATCGAAATGCTTTTGAAACGAAAATTTAAAGCTGTTGAGAGAATAACTCATACCCCCAACTGCTTTTTTATTATTTTCACGTAAAGTGGGGTCAATTCACCAGATTTTATAACGGTTGTCTTATCTCCAAAAGTTACCAAATAATGTGACCCTTTACCTGCATCAGGAGCTTCACTATAATGAATGCCTCTTTTTCTGGCTTCTTTACGTAATTCCCTAAGCAGCGCTTCTCGTTTCATTTAGCCTCCCCTTTCTGCATAAAATGAATATCGCACAAAAAGGTTCGATAGTCAACAATAAATCGAACAAAAAAGTTTGATACAGACTCTTAATGAAAGGATATTTATTGAAAAGTTAAAAGCAGAAATAAGAAAGCCGTGCCATTTGTGCGACATAGTTTTTTGATGAATAATTTGTCAAATAATATTATAATGTAATACTTAAAAAAACTGTTATTAACAAACTGAAATAATTGAATAAATATGCAATTTATGCTAAGATTTTTATGTATAAATTGCAAATCTAATGGGGCTACAAATATGCTAAATAAAGTGACGTTAATCGGACGCCTTGGTGCTAATCCCGAAAGCAAAACAATGAATTCTGGAGCAGAAATAGTCAATTTTAGTATAGCGACTTCTGAGAGCTATACAGATAAAAAAACCAATCAAAAAGTAGAGAAAACAGAATGGCATTCCGTGGTGATTTTTAATCCACATTTGGCAAAAATTGCACTTCAATATCTAAACAAAGGCTCAAAGGTTTACATAGAAGGAAAATTACAGACACGCAAATGGCAAGATAAAAATGGGCATGACCGTTACACAACAGAGATTGTCTTACCACAATTCAAAGGCGAGTTGTATTTGCTTGATGCGAAGAAAGAGCAATCAGCATCCCCTACCCCTTCACCCATTACTTCTCAAAATTATGCTATCGCTTCAGGTGCTCAAGATTATAGAACAGCTCTTAACGATAGCGTCCCATTCTGATTGATAACATATGACAAAGAGAAAAAAACGTACAAAACGCGGACGTCCTCGGATTAAAGGATGCATAAGAGAACCAAACGGACGCATCTCACGAGCAAAAACACCGCATGAACCCATGGATAAATTGGCAATTGAAATGCGTGCCAAACGCTTCTGTTTGACCATAGAAGAGGCTAAAAATCCACTTTCCAGTACCTATATTGGGCGGCTTTATTTGCAAGGCGAAATCAATCAAGACCAATATGATGCTGCGCAAAAATATCTTGAAGTGAAAAACAATTACCTATGTGCAAAAGGATTGCCTAATGCAATTTATGATAACTTTACTCCTTCATCAAATGAGGAGGCACAAAAACGGTGGATTGCAAGAGCAACTCATTGTTATGAAGTGACGAAAGAGGCTATCAAAGAAGCACAACACCTCTATAGACAGTATAATCTTTATGCTGCATTACAATATCTTGTTATAGAAGATCAATCGCTAACACATCTTGTTAGTTCTTTGCGTATTGTTCTTAATGCGCTTCATAAGCACTTTAGCCGTTAAAAAAGAATTGACATCAGATGAAAAATCATTAAAATGTGTATATATTTACACATTATGAGTTTAGGGAATGGAACAAGATAGCCGAAAAATCATTGCAAAATTAAAGCGTGATGGCTTTGAACTTGTCAAAGTAAAAGGTTCTCATCATAAATTAAAAAAAGATGGTAAGGTTGTTATTGTTCCACATCCTAAAAAAAATCTTCCGATTGGTACAGCACGTTCTATCGCACAACAAGCAGGTTGGTTAAAAAAAGGAGAAGAAAAATGAAAAGATTTTTTGCTCTTGTTCATAAAGATGAAGATTCTGCTTTTGGTGTTCAGTTTCCTGATTTTGAGGGACTTTTTTCTGCTGCTGATGAGGAAGAAAATTTAATCGCAAACGCAACAGAAGCACTTCAACTTTATTGTGAAGATATAGATATAGTGCCCATTCCTTCAAAATTTGAGGAAGTCATACAACGGGAATCTGTCAAAACAGCTTTGTCAGAAGGAGCTTTTTTAATACAAGTCCCATTTATTGAAAATGATGCAGAAGTGGTACGTACGAATATATCTATTGAAAGAGGACTCTTACGTGCAATTGATGATTGTGCACAAGAAAGAGGTTTAACAAGATCTGCTTTTTTGGCAACAGCAGCGCGTCACGAGCTTAATATTTAGATTTTCTTCTTTTTTGGCTGTGTCAATACATACCTTTTTGTTTCTAAAAACACCATATTTAGGTAAAAAAATAAAAAAAATACAAGATCATGATTTTTTTTGTTGACATGATGTAAAAAATCGTATTTAATGACGGCACGGCACTGGTCGTATTGTGTCTAAAATTCAAAAATATCCCCTAAAAATTCAGTAAAATGTGAACTTGAAACGTGGCTAGAAAGCCCTGTTTTCTCGGTAATTCTGGCTAATCAATTTTTCACAGAATAAAAATCAATATTTGACTAATGATGTCATTAATTATGACTCAAAAGGAGCAATGATGAAAGCTGTCATCACTAAGCCAATGTGTGTTGTTGGAGACAATAAAAGCACTGTTCGCTTTGAACCATCAACACCCAATAATCCATTTGTTGAAGTTTCCAATCAAGTCTACGCACGTCTCAAGCGCGCTAATGCTGTAAAACCTTTTATTGGAGTCAAGACAACAGCAAAAACAGACAAGGCAGTTGAACAAATTAAGCAGATAAAACAAGAAGCCGTACAAACATCGTCTGAACCAGTGACAAAGGAAATTCCACTCGAACAGCCAAAAGCATCTAAAGCTTCTAAGTCATCAACACCTACCCCCAAAAAGGCTTAGAAGTTGAAGTTAATCATCCACCAAAAATGGTATCTTCAACAGGTGAAGGATACCTTCACCAATCTTCAAGCACCACGCCTTAATTGGGCTTTGCGTAATGCTGTAAATACCTCTGCAAAACAAGTCGAACGCTTTGCAGAAAAACAAATTGCCGATGTTACATCTGCCCAATCAAAGCGTGTCAAAAAAGGCGTTTATATTAAAGGAAAGGCTACTGCAAAGCTTCTCGAGACAGATATCATTGGTTCTGGAACACCGATACCTCTTAAATTTTTTCAAGCAAGAGAAACAAAACGCGGCGTAACTTACACAATGTTTGGAAAAAAAGAAATCTTACCCCATGGATTTATTTGCGGTGGAAAATTTCCTAAGCGTGTTACGCTAAAAATGGGAAACAATGTTTTTCAAAGAGCAGATGGAGATCAATTCCCTATTGCAAAACAAGAAGGACCCTCAATTGCTGGAGTTATGTCCAAGCCAAAAATTGCAAGTACTATTGTAAAAAAAGCCAATGAGAGATTAATTGCCAACATACAGTACCAACTTGCTCGTCAAGAATATGCCGCCAATAAGAAAACTAAATAATGCTCTTAAGCTATGTCAACACACTACTCACTTTAATTGTAATTTTTAAAGCAGATTATCACTTGCGCTTTGGTTTTCTCCAGAAAAAATACAATAAAATCAATGCAAAAGGTACTTCCCAGCGGGTTGGGTCTGTTGCGGGGCAGGCGAGCGCGAACTATCGCTAGCGACAGAATTTTCAAATTGACTGTACATTGTACACTTAACTTATTGATAAATAATGATTTTAGTGTGTACAGTATGATATGTAAAATGTCTCCTTATCGCATTGAAGCCCGTTTTTCAGTTCGTGATGTAAAGCTTTCTTTCTTGGTACGCCGAAAGCCCCGTTCCTCAAGATGAGAAAAAAATCAAGGCAAGGAGCAACTATGAATAAGAAAACGCGTAAGGGTCTATCGGTTCGTGCGTTTGCAAAAAAGATGGGTGTTTCACATAATGCGGTGGTTTCTCGGATAAAGACAGGTAAATTTGATGCAGCTCTTTTTGAAGATGGTTCTGTCAATGAAGCGCTTGCAACAGCTATCTGGAATGAGAATCCAACAAAGCGCCCTGCTTCACTTTTAGCGCCTGATGGACAACCGCGAACAAAGATCAAACAAGCCTCCACAGATGGAGCCAATGAATACAAGATAAAACTGGAGCGGATGCAAGTTGCCCTTGAAAGCGAAAAGATTGCCCTTGAACGACTACGCGAAACCACTGTTGATCGAGAAGAAATGAAAAAGGCAGCGCGTGAGTTTGGAAGAGCGCACCGTGATGCTATGTTGAATTTTCCTCATCGTTTTGGTGCAAGCATTGCTGCACAAGTTGGATGTGATGCGGCCAGCCTTATTGGTGCTATTGATTATTATATGAGAACCGCTTTGCTTGAGGCGGTTAATATTCCAGTGCCTTTTCATGATCCTCATTCTCCAGAGTTAGAGCACTTGCAAGAAACGAATAATGGATGAAAATGCAGTCGAAGAATTTTTCGCCAATGCCAATGACGCACGACAACCAGACCCACCGTACACGGTTTCGCAATGGGCGGACAAGAATAGGTATCTTAGCACCGTAGCAAGTGCTGAGCCTGGGCTTTGGAGAACAAAGCGTACCCCTTATTTGCGTGAAATCATGGATAACCTTTCCTCTTACGTGCCAATTGAAACAACCATTGTCATGAAAGGGGCGCAGATTGGCATGTCAGAAGCAGGATTGAACTTTTGCGGTTATGCCATTCATTATAGTCCGGGACCTGCCCTTTATGTGATGCCAACGGTTGAGACAGCGAAGAAATTATCAAAAACCCGTCTTGACCCAATGATTATGGCAAGCCCTGCTTTAAGCGAACGCATTGCCCCAGCGCGGGCACGCGACAGCGGTAATACAATGTTTTCGAAAGAGTTTGATGGTGGTGCATTGATGCTTACAGGAGCAAACAGTGCAGCTGGTTTGCGTTCCATGCCTATTCGTTATCTGATTTTGGATGAGGTGGATGCCTATCCTCTCAGTGTGGATAACGAAGGTGATCCGGTGATGATTGCTGAAAAGCGAACCTCAACCTTTGTGCAGAGAAAGATTTTTAAATTGTCCACACCAACACACCGTGACACAAGCCGTATCGCCAAGGATTTTGTGCTAGGAGACCAGCGATATTACAATGTCCCTTGTGATGCATGTGGTGTTCTACAGCCCATTGTTTGGTCACAAATTAAGTGGCCAAAAGGCGCCCCCGAAAAAGCTGTGTTTGTTTGTGCACATTGTGGTCATGAACATGCTGAGCACAGAAAAACAGATCTCATGAGTGAAGAAAGAGGTGCGTGCTGGGTGCCTACGAGTGAATCAAGCAGACCGAATTTGCGTTCTTACCATATTTCGGCACTCTATTCACCTTGGCTTACTTGGGGGGAATGCGCAAGAGAGTTTTTAGATGCCAAGGATGATCCGGCACTTTTGCAGCCTTTTGTCAACACAGTGCTTGGAGAGCCATGGGAAGACAGAACAGGCGAAGTTGTTGACCCTGATAGCCTCTATGCAAAACGCGAAGATTATCCATTGGCACCAGAACAAGCCGTGTTGTTAACAGCGGGTATTGATGTGCAAAATGACCGCTTAGAACTTGAAGTGGTGGGATGGGGACGCAGTGAAGAAAGCTGGCATATTGATTATCACGTCATTCCTGGTGATCCCTCTTCTTTTGAAGTATGGGACCAATTGGATGAATATCTTACAAGACGCTGGCCGCATCTAGGCTATAAAGATGGCATCAAGATAACGGCTGCTTGTATTGATACCGGTGGTGGACACACACAAGCGGTTTATAATTACGTGCGCCCGCGTGAGGGACGCCGTATCTGGGGGATTAAGGGGCAAGCGGGATGGCGTGCGGTATGGCCGCGCCGTCCAAGTAGAAACAACAAAGGACAGATCAATCTCTATATTGTTGGTGTTGATGCAGCAAAAGATATTATCACGGCACGGTTTAAAAAATCCGGTCCTGAAGCATCGGGTGCTGGTGCAACACACTTTCACAAAAACCTTGATCGGGAATATTTTGACCAGCTAACCGCTGAAAGAAAAGTCATCAAATATTTTAAAGGCTTCAAGCGCATTGAATGGCAAAAAAGCGAAAAGGCAAGAAATGAAGCCTTGGACTGTAGGGTCTATGCTTATGCTGCTTTACAAGGTCTGATTTCGGCAGGAATAAACCTTAATCGAGAAGTCGATATCTTAGAAGAGCGTCTGGAAAAACTTAAAATTGAAGGCTCTTTAGAGCAGCCAACACCAAGACATGCCCCTTCTCCTGCTCCAAGAAGATCTCAGACAGCACAGCCTCAAAGGAAACAATCCAGAACGGTGATGAATCCTTATATGCAAGGGGATTGGAGGTAATTTGTGGGTGAAACTTTAGAACCAATTAACAGCAAAATTGACAGACTTGAAAACTTAAAAAGGCGGCGTGAGCAAATTGAAGAAGCTCTTTATTCGGGAGCGCAATCGGTGCGCCATGGCGATAAGCAAGTAAGCAATCGTTCTGTTGAGGAACTCCGCAGAGCGCTTGAGATGATCAATACACAAATAGCCAACCTTGAAGGGCGCAAGCGTTCACGCGTTTTCTATTTTAATATATCACGAGGCTATTAATGGCTGGTTTTTTCAATAAACTCACAGGCTTTTTTAAAATTTCTCGTCAACACAATCCCCATTTTGAAGCTGCAAGTAAAAGCCGTCGCATGGGTGGTTTTGACCCCGCAAAAAAACATATCAATAAAGCAATTGAAGAATGCGGTGATACCATTGTTGCCCGTTCAAGATGGCTTTATGATAATGAATCTCTTTATGGGTCTGCAACGGAGGAATGGGTCTCTGCGGCTGTCAGTGATGGGATTAAACCTTATCCTCGTATTGAAGGCTTTCAAGAAGAAAAGAAAAAGCTTTTAGACTTATGGTGGCAATGGGTTGATGAAGCCGATTATGATGAAGATACCAGCTTTTATGGGCTGCAAGCAACCATTGCACGAGAGGTCTTTTTAACCGGAGAGTGCTTTGTAAGATTGCATTATGTTGATCTCTACGGGCGCTCTGGTGTGCCTCTTCAATTGCAAGTTTATCCCACCGAAATGTTGGACCTTTCCTACAATAGACCTGCTGAGATTGAAGGCAATTACATTCGTATGGGGATTGAATTTAATGCCAGTGGTAAGCGCGTTGCTTATCATTTCTGGGAACATCACCCCTATGATGATGTCCCTGCAAATATGGCATTTGAGAGCCAAGAGCGCGTGCGCGTCCCCGCTGAAATGGTCATTCATATCAAAGAGCGCCGTATTGCCGGACAATTGCGCGGTTCTCCCAAAATAACGCGCTCTATGACAAAGATCTTTCAACTCGAATCCTATGACGACGCAGAACTCGATAGAAAAAGGACGGCGGCTCTTTTCGCGGCGTTTGTCAAGGACAGTTCCCCAAACGTCGAAAAATTATCCGATAATCGTGATAAAAACAACGTTGAAGAAGAATACAAAGCACCTGTCATTGCGCCCGGTGCATCTCTTTATTTAGGAGAGAATAAAGAGGTTACATTCTCAAATCCTGTTGAGGTTGGTGGCTCTTATGAGGCTTTTCAATTTCGCAATATCTTGAAAATTTGTGCAGCACTTAATATGCCTTATGCCGTTGTGACTGGAGACGTTACGCGGGGGAATTTTTCAAATGTGCGTACCTCCATCATTCAGTTTAGACGGCACGTCAAACAATGGCGTGAACATATCATTGCCTTTCAGTTTAACCGCATTGTTTGGGAGCGTTTTGTTGAAATGGCAGTGCTTTCTGGATGCGTCAATTTGCCAGGGTGGGAAGAAAATTCCTTGCCATGGCTTCAATGTGAAAGCTTTGCGCCCCCGCTTGAAATGATTGATCCAAACAAGGATATCTCAGCGGAAAAAGAAGAAATCCGTGCAGGCTTGAAAACACGACGCATGGCACTTGCCGAGCGCGGCTTTGATATCGACAGCATTCATGCCGAACTGCAAGAAGAGCACACAGACGCTCGTGCGCGCGGCTTATCTTTTGACACGGATATGGCAGCGCCCTCTGATAGCAATCAAGTAATTGATACCGCAGATTCAGAACCTTCTGAAACTTATGAAAGTAACCAAGGCAGTGAGGCACATACAAATGGTGAATAATCTCGACATGCCGTTTTTGGCATCACGGCTTTTTGGTGTTCCTCATATGCTTGCATCAACAAAGCTTGATATCATTTTGAATGCTCTTGCGCCGCGTCTTTTTGAGGGAGAAAAGTTTCCCCCTAAGGCTTTTGCGCAAGGGGATACAGAAGCTTTAAGACCCCCTGAAACTTATGTAGTACAAAACAATATTGCCATCCTACCAGTTCATGGCACGCTTGTGCGCCGTGGCGCATGGCTTGGGGCTTTATCGGGGCTAACCTCTTATGAAGGTTTAAGGGCTTCTTTTCGTGAAGCCATTGCACAACCTGATGTTCGCGCTGTTTTACTTGATATTGACAGCGGCGGTGGAGAAGCCGGCGGTGTGTTTGATTTAGTTGAAGAGTTTCAAACACTCTCAAAACAATACGACAAGCCCATTTGGGCACATGCCAATGAATTTGCCTGTTCAGCGGCTTATGCCATTGCTTGTGCTGCTTCTCAAATATGGGTAGCTCGTACAGGGGTTGTGGGCTCGATTGGGGTTGTTTGCGCCCATCTTGACCAATCCCGTGCAGATGAAAAACACGGGCATAAATGGACCTTTGTCTTTGAAGGTGATCACAAAGTTCATGGCAATCCTCACGAACCCTTGAGCGATACAGCACAGATAAAAATGCAAGCAGATTGCGCCCTGCTCTACGAGATGTTTGTCGATTTGGTGGCGCAAAACAGACGCTTAAATGCTGCTGCAATTCGTGACACAAAAGCAGAAACTTTTATAGGCAACCAAGCTCTCAAACTTGGATTAGCAGATGCGCAAGGCACCCTTGCGCAAGCTTTGGAAGCCTTAACGGATTCCATATCACAAAACCCAACATCAACAACAAAAGAAGGACAAAACACATGGCACGCACACAATACCGCGCTGAAGAAGAGGATGACGAAAAGATCGTCGACATCATCAATGACGAGGAAGAGGACGAAGACGATAGTGACGTCGACAAAAACGCCGAAGACTTCGACGACGAAGAAAACGAAGATGAAGATGAAGACAATGGGGCCAAGCAGGAAAACATAAAAGCTGCTCTTGAAAAAGAAAGAAAGCGCGCAAAAGCACTAACAACCCTTGAAAGGCAAGCAAAGCACTTAGGCGTTTCTTTTGACGCAGCAAAAGCTATTCAAAACGGTATGAGTCTCGAGAAAGCACGCCAGTGTGTGTTGACGGCTGCTAGCTCTCAAAGCGAGTCTTTAAAAGTCTCGCCTTATGCCCCTCATAGTGATGGGACGAGCAAGGCAAAGATTCACGCAAAATGGGAAGCAGCTTGGAGGGCAGTGAAATGACGAATATTATTTATGACGACGTACGCAATGGCGCTTATCTTGGACCCTACGACCCTGACATGTCAAACGAAGAAGTGGTGTTTGCATCAGGAGCATTCATTGAAGCGGGAACTGTCATGGGAAAGATAACCGCAACGGGACACTATGCCCCCCTTAATCCAGCAGCATCAGATGGCAGTCAAACACCGGCAGGGATTTCTTTTGCCACTATTGACGCAACAGGCGCAGATCAACGCGCCGTGATTACAGCACGCTTATGCACTGTAAAAGCTTCTGAACTGCTATGGCCAGATGCCATCACGGATGAGCAAAAGAAAGCAGCCATTCAGTCTTTAGAAGACAAGAACAACATTCTATTGCGATAGGAGAATGCACACATGGATATGAATTTTTTTAAACATGATGCTTTCTCAAGCATCACAATGATGAAAGCCATTGAAAACTATGAGTTTCAACCTGGTCTTGTAAGCTCTCTTAATCTTTTTGAGGAAGTTGAAACCAGTACCACAGTGGTTGGGATTGAACGGCGTGATAATACATTTTCCCTTATTCAAACCAGTGAACGTGGCGCACCTTTGGCAGAAGGTGATAGAGAGGGTCGTAATCTTCGGTTTTTCAAAACAACACGGATTGCCAAAAGTGATACCGTAAAATCAGAAGAAATCCAGAACCGTCGTGAATTTGGCACAGAAGATCAGTTAGAGACAGCAATGAAATATATTGCCAGAAAACAAAAGAAACTGATTTCTGAAATCGAATTGACATGGGAAAATATGCAACTTGGCGCTGTTCAAGGTGTTGTCCTTGATGCTGATGGCTCGGTGATTGTCGATTGGTACAAGGAATGGGAAATCACACCACCAAAGCCCATTGACTTTAAACTAAATGTTGAGACAACCAATGTTGCTGACAATGTTGATCGGGTCATTATGAGGATGATTGAGGCTTCAAAAGGAGCATTTTCTGATCGTTCTCGGATTATTGGGCTTTGTGGAAATGAATTCTTTTCCAAGTTGAAAAACCATAAAACAATTCGGGAGACCTATTTAAACACAGCCTTAGCACAGACACTCAATAGCGCCGGAGGTGTTGCAACACCAAGCGCTCTTGGCTCGGGCAGCTTTGGCAGTTTTGACTTTGCTGGTGTCACTTTCATTAATTACCGGAGTATCCACAACTATAATGTAAGTGCGAAGGCTGGAACAAAGCGCGCCATAGGAATTAAGCCTGATGAATGTCAATTCTTCCCTGTTGATGCGCCTAGTGTCTTCCAAAAAACCTTTGCACCAGGGGAAAGCTTGGATTTTGCCAACACGGTCGGAAAACCTCTCTACACCATGTTGATCGTTGATCACGACCGTAATGCATGGGTAAAACCTGAAGTCTATAGCTATCCGCTTTACATTTGCACACGCCCTGAAATGCTGTTTAAAGCAGTGATTGGAGCGAAATAACATGCGATGGCACGGGCTGCTAAACCAAATGGTTAAAGATGTGCGCAACACTTTTGGGCAGCCCATCATCTACACGCGAAAGGACAACCAGCAATCTTTTCGTATCACAGCGATTTACACCATTAAGCATTCAGAATCGGACGCTGGTGGCAGAATCCCCACGACAATTGCAAGAAAGGAACTTGATCTTTGTATCAATGACATTGGAGGATTACCACCAAACCCTCAAGATAATGTTGTAATCATTTCCCCTGAAAACAGCAAAGCCCCCTCTCAAGAGCACTTCGTGATCACAGATGTCCAAGCCTCAGAATCCGGTATGTATAAGCTTATCTTGCGGGAGATAAAACAATGAAGCATCTTTATTTGGTGTGTTTAAAAATCAATAAGGCTGCCCAAGAGCCCTAACCACTGCAGCAAATTGGGGAGTAGCGGTGAATTTGTAGTTCCATGGTATACCAGAGCGGCGATTAACCCGACATCCCTCATATGTGATGTCTACTGATGCAATTCGCGTCCAAGTAGTTCGTTCATTCTTTTCAGAGCTTTCAAACACAATAGCTTGATCGGTTACCAAAAGACGCCCACGTGCTACAACTACCATTTGTTCTATTTTATTTACTCTACGTTTACCAACAAAATTAGCATATTCTTGAACTCCCAACAGTTTTTCATTAGGTGCTAGACGATAATCATATTCACTTGCATCAAGTTCTTGAAACATTTCACATGCTTCGGAAAAATTAAAGGGAGGGATATCTGGTTGTAACATCGCAACTTGTTGTTCAAAATGTTTTTTGCGTCTGTATAGACAATAATTATATAAAGCGGAACCAGCAGAAAAAGTGAGGATTATTAACAACCCCCATCCCCAAAAGCCTAATCCATCATCTTTGTCTGGTTTGTTAACTTGAGAGGGGGTAATTTGCTTATCAGTATCCTCAGCTGGTATCTGAGTCACGCTTTCGTTTTGAGTAGCAACATCTATTGACGAAGTCGAGGAGGAGGTAACAATTTCATTATTGTGTGTAATTTGATTTGGTTTGTCTTTGTGTACAGAAGCACCTACTATCGCAGAGCCGATAAATAATAAAGCTCCAATACCAAGAGTTTTCAGTCCGTTTTTCCGCCATTTCTTTATACATACTAAAACGAGTCCGACAATCATCATTGGCAATGATAACAAGCACACGATCATTGCAATTGTATCAAGGGTATCCAGCATTACCTCCCCCTCCGCTATAAATAAAAAAGTAAAGTGGAAATTTAAAGTGAGTCGACAAATAAAGTAAAGACGTACTTATATAATTTAGAAAAATGTAATATTACTTATTGACATTGTGACAGGAGTATGAATAATCGAATCAGGTGCCTAAGAAACACCTTAAAACAACAAGCGGATTGGTTGCCGAAATAATCAGTCTTCCGCACATTGTAAAGGCTTTGACTCATTATATGCGTATAGCGTATACTGGTCTTGTCGGGTGTGGTTATGCCATAAAATACCCTTTCGGGGGAAAGCATAACGACGGGCTTGTTGCCGTGTTTCTTAGCACCCGGCACTTTTTTAAAGTGTCATTAAGAAACATCTATCAACAAGGAATTCATTATGAATACTCTTATAGAAATTAGAGAACAGGTTATTGATCAGGAAACTGTTCAAACTGTTAACGCGCGTGATTTACATACGTTTTTAGAAATAAAAGCTCGCTTTAATGATTGGATTAAAAATCGCATTAAAGAATGTAAATTTCAGGAAAATATAAACTTTATAACGCTTACTAAAAATTTAGTAAGCGGTGGAAAGGTAAAAGAATACCACATTACGTTAGACATGGCTAAACATCTTTCGATGATAGAGCGTAATGACAAAGGGCATGAGGCGCGTCAATACTTTATCAAATGCGAACGGCTTCTGAAACAAGTAGCAACACCGCAAGTCGACTACTCCAAACCGGAAGCATTGCTTGGTGTCTTGAATCACTTACAAAGTCAAATAGAGCAAAAAGATCATGTTATTGCTAAATTAGAACCAAAAGCAGAAGCTTTGGAAGGTTTAAAACGCTCTGATGGTTTGTTTGGTTTGATAGAAGCAGCAAAGATGTTAGAGGTACGACCAAAGGACTTAACGGATTACTTGCGTAAACATGATTGGGTGTATCGACGGGCTCCAGGGGCGCCTTTGTTACCTTATCAAGACAAAATTAAGAAAGGATTCATGGATTGTCCCGCTATTACCATTCAAAGACCGGATGGTACAGAAAAGGTGCTCCCTTCAACGAAAATCACATCTAGAGGATTGGCATGTTTGAGAGAACAAATCCATGGGGGTGTGCAATGAATAGCAGTATCGATTTTTTGTGCGATTTGTGGATGGCATTGTTTAAGCTTTCTAACCATCGAGGCATTGGAGATGAGGACTGCAATGCTATAGTTGAGGTTATGGAATCGGTCGTAGATGCTCTGGTTTTAAAGCTTCAAGATGACGTGCCCAATATTACAAAAATCTTGGCAATTTTGACAGATTTTGGAGCTTCAGAACTTCCACATCGTATGGATTCTTTGTTGCAAACTTATGAACCAGATTTAGAGAGCCCCATTAAAAAGGTTGCTTAATTTAAAAACACATCTTCCCTCCCCGTTCTTAAGATGGGGAGTGGTCAAGAGACTTCTTTAGGTAAGAACTCAAAATGAACGAGTTTAAAACCAGTTAAGTCATAATCTGTAAGATCTGCAGTATCGACAAAGTTTTCTGCTTCTTTATCCGTCTTAAAAACGGGTATTTGTTTTAATTTAGAGGTTTTCATAAGAATTAATTTTCCTTTGGTGCACATAGATTTTTCAACGCTTCAAAGTTTAGAAGAAATGTATCTGTTTAAACTCACACCATTTTCAGCGGCTTGTATTGCAAGTTTTCTATGGAGTTCTGGTGGTATTCTTAATTGAAACTTACCACTGTATTTACCATGTGACAAAGGCACAGGAACTTCTTCTCCATTATGTTGCATATCCTCAACAACTTCTGAAACAAGGTCCATAATACCTTTTAAAGCTTTTTCTGCTTGAACGTCTAACCATGAAAGGGATGGGAATTCTGCACACAATCCAACATATTCCTCATCTTCTTGCGACCACAAAACACGATATGTATAATGATTATTGTTCATGTTTCATCCTTTCTATCGCTTGTAAGACTTGTTTGACTTGATAAGCTTTTGCTTTGTTACCAGAATCTTTTTGAATATTCACACGAGGATCACCAAGCCACGGTGTTTTAAAAACAAAGTGGCTTGTACCATTGTTCCGCGGTTCTCCAAAGAAATAGACACATACAGCCAACAAATCTGAAAACTTGATGTTCTTTGGTGACGCTTTCATCAAGCTGATTATTTTTTCAACTTTATTGCTCATAACCAATAATAGTATCATTATTAATCCTAGTCAATCATTTTATACACTTAATTGGACAGGAGCGCCCATGCATCCGAGAGAGACGATAAGGGAAAGCTTTGTTGCGTTGATCAAAGCAGCAAAGACGGCAGCTGGTGACAATATTTTCAATATGCGTGATTTCAACTTTTCCCCTGAGAACACGCCTGCAATTAATATCTCAACACAAAGTGAAACAATTGAAGATGGCTATGATTATGGAATAAGGCGGCGTGTTTTAACGCTAGATGTTGAATGTTATGCGACATGTGAAGATGGAGCACGTTTTGTAGACCAACTAGCATGGCAAGTTGAGGAGGTTTTCTACGCTAATCCCAATCTCAACAACACAGTTGAGACATGCCGCCTGCAAAATATTGCTTTTGCCTTTGGTGATAATGGCGCCCTAGCGCTCCATGGTGCAATTTTAACCTTTGAAGTCATTTATGTGACCAACATCCCCAACATGGATGAAGAAGAAGGCAGTGTAACAGCAAGAATCGTTGAACCTTTCTTAAGCTTTGAACCAGAAACAGGCGTGAGAAATAAAGATAAATACCATAAAATTGAAGGTGGACATGTTAGAGCGGCGCGATAAAGAAATCACAGATCTAAAAAGACGTGTGGCCAATATGGTTGTGGTGGGGAAGATTAGCCATGTCGACCATAAAAACGCACGCTATCGGGTAAAAAGTGGCAATCTCATCAGTGACTGGATTCCAGACACACAAGCCCGCGCCGGTAAAACACGCTCCTATGAAGGGCGCGATGTTGGAGAGCAAGTAGTTGTTATCTCGTCATCAGGGGATTTGTCACAAGGGGTGATTGTTGGTTCACTTCACACCGATGCTAATCAAGCAGCCGATAAGGGCAGCATTCACCGAACGATATACCCTGATGGAACCAGCCTTGAATATGATGATGAACAAAACACTTATGGAATTCATATCAAATCAGGGGGAAAATTTATCCTGACAATCGCTGATGGTGTGTCACTAAAAGGTGATGGGGGCAAGCTAGAGCTTACCGCACCGGAAGGCATAAAGATTGTTTCAGAAAGCGATATAAATTTAAACGCAAAAGGCGGCATCTCTTTGAAGGCTGGTGGTGGCATTTCACTGAATTCGAATGATAGTCTCTCTCTTTATTCTGGGAGTAATGTTTCCATTCATTCAAGTGGACTAAAGCATAACGACACCAATGTAGGAGCAACACATGTTCATGGTGGTGTTTCCCCTGGTGGTTCTATGACAGGAGGTCCCAATTGAACAGTGGAATGGACCGTACAACGGGAAAGTCATTGACCGGCATTGATCATTTACGCCAATCAATCCTTGATATTTTGTCAACGCGGATTGGTTCGCGTGTAATGCGGCGTGATTATGGTTCACGCGTTGCTGAACTCATTGATGCTCCAGTGAATAATGCTTTTGCTGTTGCTCTTTATGCTGCTGTTGCTGAGGCTTTAGACAAGTGGGAACCGCGTTTTAAATTGAAAAAAATTGATTTTAAATGGAGTGAGGCTGGACAAGTTTCTTTGTCCTTTGAAGGCATTTATTTGCCATCCGGCAAGCCCATTACCATGGAAGGATTATTGATAAAATGAATGGAGTACTTGCAAAACCGGAAATCATCACAGAACTTTCTTTTGAGGAAATACGCGCTGCTGCTCTTGCCCATTTAAAAGAGCTTTTGCCTGAATATACCATTCTTGAAAGTGATCCGGCTGTAAAAGTCATTGAGGCTTTTAGCTATCGAGAGTTGCTTTTAAGACAACGTATTAACGAAGCGGCACGCAACAACATTCTTGATTTTGCAACCGGTGAATCTCTTGATGCTTTGGGAAACTGGCATGGTCTTGCCCGCATGGAGGGTGAAAGTGACGAGAGATATCGTGAACGCATAGAGCTTCATGCCCGTGGTGGCAATGGTAGCGGGACAGAGCCCTATTACAAACTTATAGCCTTAACAGCCGATAGTCGTGTTAAGGATGCGATTGTTTACCGTAAAGGCAAAGACCCAACCATCTATGTTGCTCTTTTTGGCAACAATGAAGAAGGAACGGCATCTGAAGATCTCATACAAACAGTCTCAGAAGCTCTTCACAGAAAAAATATCATCATGACCAATGATACAATCATTGTTCACGCTGCTGTCAAAAAAGTGCTGGATTTAGAGGCAGATGTTTGGCTGTTACCAGAAACATCTTTGAAAATTCTTACAACAATGGAAACAAATTTAAGAGCAGCATGGAGACAAGAACAAGCCATTGGTCGTGAATTAAGTTTGTCGTGGTGGATTTCAAAACTAATGATTTCTGGTGTCCAAAAAGTCATTGCCATTACACCAACACAAGACAGTATGGTTTGTGATGAAGAAATTTTATCGATTGGAAAAATCACCTTAAACTTCAAAGGGCGTGCGCGCTAATGGTTGGCTCCCTCCTCCCCACAAACGCGACAGAATTTGAAAAGCGCCTTGCCGATGCTTGCGATTTTCATCAAGATATTGATGGTTCTGTTTTGGGGATTTCACGTTCTAAACTGATCACACGCCCTCCCCGTTTCTTGCCGTGGTTGATTGAAGAATACGGGCTTGGAGAGCTTACGCCTTATGTTCCAAATCTCTATGATCTGATTGATCAAGGGATTCAATGGCAGCGCTTGCGCGGCTCCCTTGCTGCAATAGAGGTGGGGCTTGAATGGCTCCAGATTACAGCACGCTTTCAACCCGCCTGGACGGGGCGGATATGGTGGAATTCCTTTCAACTTGATTTTGATCAGTTGCCTGAACGGAAAAGCCTTGAAGCCATTGAAGCAATTACCGACCTTTCCAAAAGTTTGCGCTCTGATTTTCGTCGTGGTGTTTATGGTTATGATGTTCAAGCCATGGAAGGCAATATGTCACGCCTTGATGACAGCATGTTGGAGTATGAAAGTGGTGTTAGCTTAACAGCTGGGGGCACTTTGTTTTCCTTTGGGCGCACAACAGAGATAGAGCACGTTCTCTTAAGAGAAGAAGGCAGGCTTATTGGTAATTGGATAGATGATGGGGATGAAGAATTAAGCTGGGACCAAATCGATTACCCATGGGACATGGCAAATTTTCCGTGGTGTTCGGTCAAAAAACATGAACGCGATATGCTGATGGCAGAGTGGTTTCATGGTCGCACGCTTTATCTCGTGTTAAGAGACAGCCAAGATGCCGTGATTGGGTATCAAAGATGCTATGCTGTAGCGCCTGTCGAACAGGCTTTGGAGGGGGTTTACAGCCATTCAGGCAATCACTATCAGCCCTCCCCGAGGGGCACGGCGCTTCTTGTTGCAGCCCGCACAGACTTTCGCGATGTTGACGGCAAACAAGCAGCATTTGTTTCTGTTCTCGTTCATGCCACCCCCAAACAAGATATCCCCCTTGGCAAACTTTGGTTGGAGCCTGATGAACTCAATGGCGGTGTCGAGATACTCAAAACGCCCATTAATATTCCTTTGCGTGCCGATGTTCGCGAACAATTCAAGATTTTATTGAGGTTTTAATATGAAGCATGAAAGTGGTCTACCGTTTGCAATTGACAGATCTCGCGGCAAAGAGGAACAACAAAGCGTTGTCTTTTACGGCACGCGTCCGTTTATTCAAAGTGGTGAACTGAATGAGGTTCAAACCATTATAAGGGGACGGCATGACCGCTTGGGGCGCCTTGTGGCACAAGAAGGAGATCGCGTTGAACGAGCTGATGCTTTTGTCAACAAAGAGACAAGGACCGTCACTTTAACGGATGGCAAGATTTATATCGCAGGCGATATTTTCCCCGTTGCACCTGCTGTACTCAACAATGTTGCCATGATTGGGCGCTTGGAAATTGGTGTGAAGCTACAAAAAAAATGGATAACACACGAAGATGATCCAGAGCTGTTGGGGCAAGTTCCTGGCACCTTGGCAGAAGGAGAGCCTGGAGCCGCACGCGAAACAGCAAAGCTTATTTGGGCACTGAAAGAGGATGCGCAAAGTGGCACTTTCTTTCCCGTTTATATCTTACAAGATGGTGTTCTGATTGATCAAAAATCCCCATCACTGCTTGAACCCGCCATGCAAGCTATTGCGACGTATGACAGAGCCCATGGACATTATATCGTGAGTGGCTGTCGTGTGAGCGCATTGGGAGCAAATAAAGGTTGCCAAGTGTTTAGTATTCAAGAAGGAGAAGCCAATATCAATGGCTTTAAACGCAAGCGCTTAGCCGCTTTGCGTCATGAAGAGATGCAAGATTTTTCGACAAGCGTTGTTCCGAGCGAAACGCATATTTTTGCGCCTCCAAAAGGGAAAACAAGTTTTACCTTTAAACCCTATTATTTTCCTATTGCCGATATTCAGTCTCTTTTGTTGACAAAAGAAAAAACCGTTAACGTCACCCGTGGTGCCGTTGCCGCTGGGCGTGATGGTGTTCCTGATAAAAGCATCACCGCGTTTATTAAAGTTGTTCAAGGAAGCAAGGAATTTAAAGAAGGCACAGATTTTAAAAAAACCGGAGACACCATTGATTGGGCACCCTTAGGAGACGAACCTTTACCGGGCAGCAGCTATAAGGTGACTTATCGCACCCGCGCAAAAATCACGGCTGATAAAGTAACAGAGCAGGAAATCACAGTCTCAGGTGGGGCGCAAGGTGGTGATATTATCGTCAGTTACACTTACAAATTACCCCGCATTGACCGTATAGGTCTCAACACAGAGGGCAATGTGGTTTACATCAAAGGCATTTCATCAGACCAACCTATGGCACCAAGTGTCCCTGATGATGTGTTGTCCCTTGCAACGATCACCAACAATTGGCTTGAAACGCCGGTTGTGGTCAATGATGGCACACGTGTTGCCCCCTATGATGAGATGTGGCGCTATTTTCAACGGGTGCTTTCGCTTGACCGGTTGATGCAATTAGAGCGCATTAAAAGCAATGTGGACTCTAAAGAACCTGTTGCCAAAAAAGGTATGTTTGCTGATCCCTTTCTAGATGACTCTTACAGAGATGAAGGCTTTCAACAAACGGGGGCTGTAGGCAACGGCATTTTGCAGCTTGCTATTGACCCAACATTCTATACTGCTCCTTTAAAAGCGCCTGTCACGCTTGACTGGACAAATGAAGTGATCATTGCGCAAGAGTTGACAACGGCTTGCGAAAAAATCAACCCCTATCAAAATTTTGCACCCCTGCCTGGTACAGTAACCCTTGACCCCGCGACAGACTTTTGGCACGAACAGCGCACCGATTGGCTCTCAAGCGTGACCAATCAACTGAACATGGGATGGAACCGTGGGAGAAGCATTCGTAAAACAGAAATCAGTGATGATTTGGTGAGTGCAACCCAAGAGAAAATCGATTTTTTGAGACAAATTACCCTTTCCTTCAAAATTGAAGGTCTTGGCAAGTGGGAACAATTAGAAAGCCTCACTTTTGATGGTGTGAATGTCTTACCGAATTATCCCCTTTTTGCCGATTCTTATGGCGCCATTGAGGGCACTTTTAAGATTCCTAAAAATATCACTGCTGGCACAAAAAATGTTGTGGCACGGGGGAAAGGTGGAACAATTGCAACGGGGCTTTTTACCGGTCAAGGTGTGATTGATGTGAAAGTCATGCGGCGCACCACAACGGTGAAGATATGGACGCAAGTAGACCCACAAGCGCAAGTTTTTACCCCCGATGAAACACGGCAAATCACCGGTATTGACTTTCATCTTTGCAAAATCGGTAATCAAAACCATGATCTGGTGATTGATTTGGTCACCACAGAAAACGGTTATCCGACCGCCGATATTCAAGCACAAAGCTTTTATTCTATGAAGGGCGCAAAGGCAGGTTGGGCAGAGGCACGCTATGATGTACCACTCCTTGTGATGGATGACCGCTTAACGGCTTTCGTTATCAAGACAGATGATGCTGATCATTCCGTCTCTTTAGCAAAGCTTGGGGATTTTGATGCAGAACACCAGAGATACGTCTCGAGCCACCCTTATGTAACGGGACCACGCTTTTCTTCTGTCAATGCGCAGACATGGACCGCCCATCAAGATGAGGCTTTAGCCTTTCGTGTGTTGGCAGCCCGCTACACACAAACAGAAAAAACCATTGATCTTGGCACTTTTGATCTTGTTGATTGTTCTGATTTGCAAATACGCGCAGCCATTGAATTGCCTTCAAGTGAGTGTTCTGTCATCTTTGAAATTGAACGAAACAATGGCACGGTTTATCAACTCCTTCCCTTTCAATTGCTAAGCCTTACTGAATATATCAGTGAAAAGGTGAAGCTTCGCGCCATTCTCAAAGGGACAGAGAAGCTCTCACCTATTTTGTTTGCTCCTGTTCAATTGATTGCGGGGAAGATTCATAAAACAGCCACTTATGTCACCCGTGCTTTTACCTTTGGGGAAAAGGCAAGGTTGACCAGCTATATCAAAACCTTTTTACCAGGCGGTGCAACCTTTACACTCGAGATGCAACTGGATGATGGGGCGTTTGTTCCTTTGAAACTCGACGAAACAGAGCAGTTATCCGAGCCCCTTTGGACAGAGCGCAAATTTGTAAGCAGCGATAAAACAGCCAAACAAGCGCGCCTCAAACTCACGCTTACTGGTGGACCGGCGGCACGGTCCATGGTGAGTGATTTTGGCGCTGGCATATTATAATGGGAGAACAGAGATGACCAAAACCAAAAAACTCGACATGGAATTGCCTAAAGAAGGTCGTTTTATTAGTTCTGAATTCCCAATCTTGCGCGAAAACTTGACGAAAATTGATCAAGCCATGATGGAAGTTGAGGTAAAGGTAGAGGGAAAAGCACCTTCAAAACACACCCATAGCATAAGTGATGTCACAGATCTTGAAGCGGCTCTCAAAGGCAAAATGGCAGCGGATAAAACCTTCTCATTTGCTGATTTAAGCGATATCGAGGGGGCACAAGATGTAGCCAACAATTATGTTCTCTACAAAGCAAGCAACAATCACTTTACCTTTGGCAGTGCTGTCTCTCTATTAGGCGCACATCAACATAAAACCGAAGATATCGTGGGGCTTGATGACTTTAGAGCCAAGATCAATGAAGATCTGACAGCCTATGGTCGCCTACAACAAGCCAATGAATGGAAAAATTACAACACATTTAACAGAAAAGTCACCATGGGTGACGACTTGGAGATCTTGGGCAATTTATCATCTGATTTCTTCAGTCGTCCGAAAAGGAAAGTGGTTACCCGTTTAAGCGCAAATGAAAGTACGCTTAAAGGACCGCTTAAAGTGGATGGTGATCTTGTCTATACCAAGAGCGAAATTGATGCTTTGCTGGACGCGCTAAACAATAGCATGCCAGTAGGAACTGTAATTTATTATCCTGCACTAACAGTTCCAAAGGGATGGTTAAAAGCAAATGGTGCGCTCATTTCACGGAGCGACTATGCACAACTTTTTGCGGTTATAGGCACGACTTATGGTGCTGGCGACGGCAAAACTACCTTTCGCTTGCCAGATTTAAGAGGGGAGTTCCTACGGGGAGTTGATGATAAACGTAATATTGACCCTAATAGAACCATTGGATCACAGCAAGGCGACGCTATCCGTAACATTACAGGCGAATTGAATTTTGATGCCAAGGCTAAAGTTGCAAGTGGCGCTTTTAAATATGGTGGGGTTTCTAATAGCAGCAATACTTCTTCTGGTTCATCCTCAACCATAAAGTTTGACGCATCTAGAAGCGTACCAACCGCAAATGAAAATCGTCCTCGGAATATAGCGCTGTTAGCGCTTATTCGCTATTAAAGCATGCCGAACATGAAACAGATGTTAGCAAAGTTCCGGTACTTCACACTGTTTAATCTCTTCCTCACTCTGAAGGGATAATGTTTTATGAAATACTAGATAAATAATGACATCCCCTGCTTTAAACATGTTGATCACTATTCAAAATGTCATCTAAACCACGATCTAAATCGTCTAATATATTTTGCGGTGCATCTGCATAAACAAAAGATTGTACACGAGAACGCGCTTTTATTAATTCATGATATAAATCAACAGGAAGCAGATCTTTAGCACTTAAGTTCATTTGTTCCATTCTAAATTTAATAGCCTCAATAGGATGAGGAGAAGAAATAGGATAATGTTCTGTTTCATAAGCTTCAATTAACAAAACAAGAGTTTTCATTCTATCAAATTCTGGAGTATTAACTTCTGGCTGCTTATCAAACATTGCAGACACAACTTCTAAAGCTTCTTGGTAATCTCTCTCTGTACAAATTGGTTTGATATTCATTTCTTAAATTCTTTTAGTTCTACAGTATTCCATTAACAATATTTAACTGTAACATTTTTGTTGACAATTGTCACTTAATATATTACATCTTATTTAAAATAAAGTTGTTGAGTTTGCTATGATCAAAACATTTAAAAATAAAGACCTACAATCTCTCTGGGAAACAGGAAAAAGTAAGATTGATAGCAGGCTTCATCAGCGTATTATTCGCCGTCTGGATACTCTTGACGCAGCTTCTCAAGTTAGTGATATCAATGTACCAGGTTATAACTTTCATATGCTTAAAAGCTTTACTCCGACTCGCTACACAGTCCATATCAATGGTCCTTGGTGTATCACTTTTGAATTTAAAGACGGGCACGTTTACCACGTTGATCTAGAGCAATACCATTGAAGATTTTAAGATTAATTGTAAAGGAAACTATCCATGACTACACGCAATCCTAATCGTTGTCCTACTCATCCAGGAGAAATTTTAGCCGAATCTTTGGAGCATTTAGATACAAGCAAAACTGAAATTGCTCGGATTCTTCAAATATCACGTCAACATCTACATGGCATCCTTAAAGGAGAACGCCCTGTCACGGCTGTAACAGCGGCTCGCATTGGCAAATTATTAGGCAATGGACCAGCCCTTTGGCTACAGCTTCAAGCCAATTATGATACATGGCATGCATTGCGGGATATAGATGTCTCTTCTATTCCAACACTAAAAGTTAGTAAAAAAGCAGATGTGCAAATGGAGCATAGCCGTTAAGAAAGAAATCGCATACCTCCCCGCCTCAAAGACGAGGAGATAAAATCATGTTTTTAAAGTTAAGCAGCTTTCTTAACAGAATTTTTCAAACTCGGATCGTAAGCTTTCAACAAAGGCTCCATAATAGAAGGAGGTTTTAAAGATCCAAAATTTGTAATCATTGCCAGAACTCTGAGTGCGTTTGGTGATTCATCTTGAAGTTTTAAAATCAAAGCTTTTTCTATTGCATCCATGGTCTCAATGAGAGCATTAAAAGCTTTATCTTCGACATCATCACGATCAGAAAACTGAAACAATGCCATCCATAAATCGCACAAAAAATCGATACTGGTATTCATTGCACACCCCCAAAGATTTGTTCTCTCAAACATGCTAATCCTCTAGATGTAATTTTTGTTGAAGGCAGCACCTTTTCTGTACCATCCGGTCTTTGAATGGTAATAGCGGGACAATCCATAAATCCTTTCTTGATCTTGTCCTGATAAGGTAACAGAGGCGCCCCTGGAGCCCGTCGATAGACCCAATCATGTTTACGCAAGTAATCCGTTAAATCTTTTGGTCGTACCTCTAACATCTTTGCTGCTTCAATAAGACCGAATAAACCATCAGAGCGTTTTAAACCTTCCAAAGCTTCTGCTTTTGGTGCTAATTTAGCAATAACATGATCTTTTTGCTCTATTTGACTTTGTAAGTGATTCAAGACACCAAGCAATGCTTCCGGTTTGGAGTAGTCGACTTGCGGTGTTGCTACTTGTTTCAGAAGCCGTTCGCATTTGATAAAGTATTGACGCGCCTCATGCCCTTTGTCATTACGCTCTATCATCGAAAGATGTTTAGCCATGTCTAACGTAATGTAGTATTCTTTAGAAGGACGACCTCCTGAACTTTCGCTCAAAAAAGAGCAAAAGCTATAACCTTCTTTAAATTTACATTCTTTAATACGACGAATAATCCAATCTTTAAAACTGGTTTTAACTTCTAAAAATGTATGCAAGTCACGTGCGTTTACTGTCTGGACAGTATCGCCATCAATGACTTGTTCTGTAATTTTTATAAGAGTGTTCATGAGAACTCCTTATCGTTAAATGTTTTTGATTGACACTCGATAAAAGAGTGCCGGGTGCTCAAAAACACGGCGATAAGTCCGTCGTTATGCTTTCCCCCAAAGGGTATTGTATAGCGTAACCACACCCGACAAGCTATTTATATGCTATACGCATATAATGAGTCAAAGCTTTTAATCTGCGGAAAAAAGACTGTTTCGGCAATCCACCCGCTTATCGTCAAGGTGTTTTTGAGGCACCTGATTCGAAAATACACATTACAGAAATAATGTCAAGCTATTTTCGATAATTTTTTATCATTATGCCAGTCTAACAAATACAGCAATCACCCCCTCATTTTTTTCCCATTCATTTCATTAGCCAACCATTTAAAGGAGCATAAAGTATGGCAACAGGTTTTTTACACGGTGTTGAAGTTATCGAGGTTGACGACGGCACCCGCCCCCTTCGCGCGGTACAATCGGCAGTTATCGGGATTGTTGGCACGGCGCCCGATGCAGATGAACAAGCATTTCCTCTTAATACACCCGTTTTGGTAACAGGCTCTCTTTCACAAGCAGCTAAACTGGATAAAACAGGCAAGCGTCAAGGCACCCTACCCAATGCCCTTGATCTTATTTTCAAGCAAGTGGGAGCTATTGTTGTTGTCGTGCGTGTGAACGAGGGTGACAATGAAAATGCAACACTCACCAATGTTCTAGGTGGTGTGAATGCAAATGGCGCTTATGAAGGCGTCCATGCTTTGATTGGAGCGGGGTCCATTGTGGGACAAACACCACGCATTCTCATCGCTCCAGGCTTTACACATCAACGCCCTTCCAGTGTGAATATTGAAGAGAATGGAACTGGTGCAACTGCCAACCCCGTCGCAGCAGAACTGATTGGCATTGCAGAGCGTCTGCGTGCTATTGTGGTGCTTGATGCACCAAACACAACAGATGAAGCAGCCCTTAGCACAGTAAAGGATTTTGATTCAAAGCGCGCCATCATAGTTGACCCTTTTGTAAAGGTGAATCGTGATGGAAAAATCTTAGAACAGCCAGCAAGTGCAGCAGTTGCTGGTGTCATTGCTAAAACTGATTTTACACACGGTTTTTGGCATTCCCCTTCAAATAAAGTGATCAATGGCATTGTTGGAACTGCGCGCCCCATTGATTTTTCCATTGGTGATCGATCAAGCCGCGCTAACCTTCTTAACGAACAAAACATCACAACAATTATCCGCGAAAATGGTTATCGTCTTTGGGGTAATCGCACCCTTTCAAGCGATACAAAGTTTGCTTTCTTATCGGTGGTGAGAACCGCAGATATGATCAATGACGCCATTTTGCGCGGGCATCTATGGGCTGTCGACCGCAATATCAAAAAAACCTACATGCATGACGTGAGTGAAAGCGTCAATGCCTATTTGCGTGATTTAAAAGCACAAGGCGCCATTCTTGGTGGGCGTTGTACGCCTGATCCAGAGTTGAATACAGCAAGCGCTATTGAAAGCGGCAGAGTCTATTTCAATGTCGAATTCACACCAACAACACCAGCAGAACACATCACATTCCGTTCACGCATTGTGAATGATTATTTAGAGGAGATTTTTTAATGGCTATCCCCGTTTTACCAAGAGTTTTGAAATATTTTAACATTTTTGTCGACGGCATTCCCTATCAAGCAAAATGTGAAAGCGTAACATTACCGAATTTGAACTTGGTTGTTGAAAATTATCGTGGCGGAGGCATGGACTCCTCCATTGAAGTTGACCTTGGTCTTGAAACTCTCATTCTCACCATGACCATTTCTGATTGCTCTCCAGAGTTGATGGCACTGTTGGGGCGCACTGATGTCGACATTTCATTACGAAGTTCAATGCAAGCGCAAGGCACACCCGCAGAAGGTGTTGTCATTACCATGAGAGGACTATGCAAAGGCTTTGAAATGGCAGAATGGCAACCGGGGAGCAAAGCAACATCCACAGCAACATTTACATTGCAGTATTTTAAATATGTCCAGAAGGACGTTGAAATTGTTGAGATAGACGCCCTCAACATGGTGAGGAGATTCAATGGCGTCAATCAATTAGCAGATCATAGAGAAAACTTAGGATTATAAAAATGACAGTACAAACAAGCATTACACATAAATTATTGATACCTGTTACTTTTGAGGGAAAAGAGCACACCACAATTACCTTACAGCGCCCCAAAACAAAAGATCTGCAAGCAATCGACAAAAAAGAAGGCATAGAGCAAACAATTGCTATGGTTGCACGCCTTTCTGGATGGGCACATGAAGCGGTTGGAGAACTCGATATTAATGACTTGTCGAGCATTGGAGAGATTTTGGAGTCTTTTATCAAGCGGCGGGATACCTCGACTGGGAAAACGCCGCTAAACTCATAGCCGATATTACCATTGTGTTCCATTGGTCCCTTTCAAAGATGATGGAAATGGAACCGCAAGAACTCATATTCTGGCGAAAACAAGCAGCAGAAAGGTATAAGACAAAATGAGTGAAAAAGTTGCTGATGCAAAGGTAAAACTGTCTCTTGAAGACAAACTCACCGCGCCTCTTAAACGTGTACAAAAAAAATTCGATACATTGTCTAAAACACTCTCACATAGTTTGGGTATTCCGCGCTTTTCTGCTGCTGTCAAAAACATGACAAAAAGCCTTCATGGCGTTCAAAGTGCTCTTGGAGTGGCGGCAAGCCGTGCTTCGGTCTTTACTGGTGTCTTAGGGCTTGCTGGTGGTGGTCTTGTGGCAAGTGTAGCCGCCCTCACCATGAAAACCATGCATCTGGGGGATAGTCTTCATCACGCATCACGCCATTTGGGGATGAGTGTTGCATCGCTTCAATTATGGGGCGATGCAGCCGATAATTCAGGATATTCTGCTGAACTTTTTCAACAATCTCTAGCAACTTTAAATAGGCGTTCAGCACAAGCATATGCTGGACAAAAAAGAGGCATTATGGGCTTTGAAGCACTTGGCATTTCTGTCAAAAACGCTTCTGGAAAACTCAAATCAAATTCGGCTTTGTTGGAAGAAATTACCGACAAGATGAGTAAGATGAAAAATCAAGCACAAAGACAGCATATTGCCGCTCTGCTGTTTGGGGGCGATGGTAAAGAAATGGCGACCATGCTTGCACAAGGCATGGCGCCTATCAAAGAGCTGTTTGCAAAGGCGCGAAAAGGAAAATGGCTCATAGGTGCCGATGTTGCACGCTATGCAGCAGATTTGAGTGATAAGCTTGGTGCTTTTAAGAAAAAAATAGGCGGTATCGCGAGCTTTATTGGCGCCCGTTTCATGCCCGTGATTAATGATATGATTGACGGTTTTTCAAAGTTGATTGATGAAAACCGCGACCTCATTCAAACAACCGTTGCGAGCTGGGCAAAAACCTTAAAAAAAGTCCTTAATGATTTGCTTAATCCTACCTCCGATTTAAGAAAAGGCATCAGTGATCTCACAGAGAGAATTAAAGGCTGGTTCCAATGGCTAGAACCTCTGATTGGTGAAATAACCCTTTTCAAGGTAGGACTTGTGGCACTTGGTTCGTTCATTTTTGGTCCACTCATTGCCGCATTAGCCGCAGCGGGAGTAGCGTTTGTCACGCTTGGCTATACTATAATGACGACACCTATCGGTTGGCTAATTGGCGGCATCGCAGCTCTTGTTGTAGTCTATAAATATTGGGATAAACTCAATGGCTGGGTAGCCGCATCTTTAGCCGCAGTTGGAGTAGTTCTTATAGCTTCACTCATTCCAGCAATAACTGCCGTTAGTTCTGCTTTTATATCGCTTGGTATCGCAATCATGACCACTCCTATCGGCTGGATCGCTGGCGGCATAGCAGCCCTTGTTGGAGTTGGATATCTGCTCTACAAAAATTGGGATACGGTAGTAAGCTTCATAAGTAACTTGTGGAATTCTTTTGCGAGCTTATGTAGTAACGTTTTCAATAACCTCTTGACGCTCTTTAAAAACTTTTCACCGCTCTCTTGGATTTCAAAAAAAATCAATGCATTGATTGAGTGGCTGTTTAGCATCGATTTAATGGAAGCAGGTTCCAATCTCATTGGTAGCTTGTGGGACGGCATCAAAAGCCAATGGAATGCTCTGTCTGAATGGTTTAGCGGCATGATAAGCAAATTAACCAGCTGGATGCCTAATTGGATGAAAAAAAAGCTAGGCTTTAATGTTTCAATCAACAAAACTTCAACCCAGACCATTAAAACCTTTACCAATGAAACCAATGCACGCGCAAAAAGAATGCTGGATACAGTAGTGGTTACAAATACCCCACCTGAAAAACGCAAGAGT
>NZ_JBHIMN010000054.1:0-506 GCF_042194155.1 Bartonella sp. MR63HLJHH | reverse complement strand
ATGGACCGCTCCTACATTCACGGTTAAATCGGTTAAGGATGATGGTGTTTCTGAAGATAAGGTTTATTCTGATGTAGCATCTGCTTTGAGTGGAGTTGGTAGTTCTATCACGAATGTTCAGAATAAATTGACTGAGCAGGTTAACAATGTGGTTAACAAAGTGGAAAGCGAAAGCTTTGTTCAGCAAGATAAAACAACGCATCTCCTCACTATTGGTGCTAAATCAGAAGGCGGAGAAATTAATATCGCCAATAAGGACAAAGGGGATAGAATACTTTCTGGTGTGAAGGCAGCGACCAAGGATAATGAAGCCGTTAACAAAGGTCAGCTTGAGAAGGGTTTAAAGGATCTTTCGAACAGTCTTCAGTCTGATGAATCAGCAGTTGTTCATTACGATAAACAAAAGGATGGTAAAGTTGATTATGCGAATATCACCTTGGGTGGTAAAGATAAGACAGCTGTAGGTCTCCATAATGTTGCTGATGGTAAGATTGCCAAGGATTCAC
>NZ_JBHIMN010000053.1:0-529 GCF_042194155.1 Bartonella sp. MR63HLJHH | reverse complement strand
GTGATTGCTCCACGGAATGGTGCGCAGCAACAAATCATTCCGGCTAAAAAAACCGTTATTGCCAAAAAGCAAACTCTCACGCGTGCCACGAACATTGGAAGCACCCCCCAACGAAATCTGCTCCCCACCCAATAAGTTATGCGGAGAATATTGCCCACTCAAAAGATTGTTCAGTATAAAGTCCAAGCCCCCTACCTTAAAAGGCGTCATGACACTAAGCGTACCAGTAAATTTGGCAAATTGTGGCTCCGCATCTCCTGCTCCTGGATCGTGCTTCTTGACAGAATGAAACAAGGGAAGACCTTGCAAATAACTCACATCAAAGGTCCAAGTCCCCCCCAACATCTGGCGCGAATGCGAAATGCCAAAATTGGCGACGCTATATTGACGGCTGCCCACTTCAATCTTATTGCCAAGAAGGTAATTGTTGGTTCTTTTATAAGAAAGACCTAAATTCAAGGTTGTAAGGGAAACACCATCACGGTAAAGAACCCTGCTTGTACTGGCGTGTAACTCACTGGAATCCCCC
>NZ_JBHIMN010000052.1:0-554 GCF_042194155.1 Bartonella sp. MR63HLJHH | reverse complement strand
AAAACTTCGCTACATCCTCTGAGAGGGTATTAACCTGTCCACCACTGACTGCATCATGTGATCCTTTCACAATCTCACCATCTGCAACATTATGAAGTGCTACAGAAGCGGAATTCTTACCTTTTCCAAAAGTCACACTCGTATAATTAATCGCGCCACTTTCTTCATCTGTTTTATCATAATGAACAACTGCTGAATCATCTGACTGAAGATTGTTAGAAAGTTCTTTTAAACTTTCATCAAGTTGACCCTTGTTAACAGCTTCATTACCATTCACAGCTGCCTTGACACCTGATAGCGTCCGATCGGCACTCTTACTATCAGCTATATTGATTTCACTGCCGCCTTTTTCTCCACCAATTGTGATACGTCCTGTATCTCCATCAGCTTGCTTAACAAGGCTATCGCCTACTACTTTATTAATCTCATTCTTAACTTCATTGTGAAGATTCGTGAATGAAGTACCAACTCCGGTAAAAGCTTCAGCAACACTCGCATAGCTCTGCTCTTCAACCTTATTACCATCCGCACTGACAGTGGTAACCTTAAAGCTT
>NZ_JBHIMN010000051.1:0-615 GCF_042194155.1 Bartonella sp. MR63HLJHH | reverse complement strand
ATGAAACCAATGCACGCGCAAAAAGAATGCTGGATACAGTAGTGGTTACAAATACCCCACCTGAAAAACGCAAGAGTGGTTTTAATACAAGTGTCATTGAAACAGGACAAATGCAGGCAACAAATAAAGTGGGTGCCTTTAAAGCTCCAAAGCCAATTACGGTTCATAAACCCGTTGAAGTAGACGCCCGTGTAACCATTACAAATCTAAATATTTCAGTACCAAATGGTCTCAAGGACGAAATCAGAGACGCTGTCAATCAAGCACTTGAACGCTATGCAAAACAGCAACGTTTAGCCATAGCCTCTAGCCTTTCGGATTAAATACCATGATGTTAGCTTTGGGTGGTTTTATTTTTTCGATTGAAACAGCAGCTTATCAAACACTTGATATGTCTTATGGTGTTCCATGGGTAGAGCAAGGGCGATTGGGGAGAAAGGCTGCTCTTCAATTGCCTGCTGTTGCAAATGCGGAATTTTCTTTAGCAGGCGTAATTTATCCAGATTTCAAAGGTGGTCACAGACAGCTCGAATATTTGCGACAAATAGCGCATATGGGACCTCACATTCTTGTGACCGGTCAAGGCAAAATCTTAGGTAAGTTTGTCATTCTTTC
>NZ_JBHIMN010000050.1:0-685 GCF_042194155.1 Bartonella sp. MR63HLJHH | reverse complement strand
AATTGGCTCCCTTAGCGCCAAAGGTGATATCCCCTCCTCGCACCTGAAAACCTTTCAGAAAACCACTCGCATCAATTTCGGGTACACCCGTGGTTAAGGGCGCATGGGGCGTATTGATAAAGCCACAACCATCACAGCTTATCCCATTGGGATTGGCTATAATCACATCGGCGGGGCTCCCAAAAACCTCTCCTGGACCATGAAGCGCACTGCGCTTGCTGCTGGTCACTTCATTTAAAATCACTTTCGCTGAACCCGTGAGGCGCAAATGCGGATTGCCCGGCATAATGCCCCCCAACTGCGATTGCCCCACTTCTTGCGCATGATTGTTCCAAATCACACCTGGATTGCCAATATTAAAATCGTTATATTTATTGTGCGATAAGCCCTTGCCATTGGGGGTAACAATATCAATCGAGGGAACCCCATTGGGCGCTGCCACTATATCTGGACGATGGGCGGCATTCGCGTTAGGATCCACAGTAATTTGCGCCTGTAACGCTGAAGGGGCTAACAAACAAGAAAAACCAAGTCCCCCAAATAAAACCTTTTTGAGCATCGTACTGGAGACTAAAACACCTAATAAAGCTGCTCTTTCTTCTCTCTTCTCATATCTCATACTTTAACTCCCCAATAAAAAATGCTTAAAGTTCCATTGTTAATGTCATAAAAAATGTTCCTGATT
>NZ_JBHIMN010000005.1:41285-164431 GCF_042194155.1 Bartonella sp. MR63HLJHH | reverse complement strand
TATCACCTTGGGTGGTAAAGATAAGACAGCTGTAGGTCTCCATAATGTTGCTGATGGTAAGATTGCCAAGGATTCACGTGATGTAATCACGGGTGGTCAGGTTAACACAATCGGTGAGGATGTTGCCAAATTTTTAGGTGGTAATGCCTCATTTGAGAAAGGTATTTTTAAAGGACCGATCTATAATTTATCCAGTATTACTACAGATGGTACGGCAACAGAAAAGTCATACAACGATGTTGGAACCGCTTTTGCTGGTCTTGATACAAATATCAAGAATGTGAACGCTCGCATTAAGGAAGTCTCTGAAGGTGTTGCACAAGATTCCTTGTTATGGAGTGATAAAGCCCATGCCTTTGTAGCGCAGCATGAAAAGAGGGAAGAACAAGCCGACGGCACAGTTGTAGTGACACAAGAAAACAGCAAGATCACATCGCTTGCGGCTGGCAAGATTGCAGCAGATTCAACGGACGCCATTAATGGCTCTCAGATTTATTCTATGAGTGAAATGGTTGGTAGTTATTTTGGCGGTGGCGCTGGATATGATAATGAAGGTAAATGGATAGCTCCTACTTTCACGATTAAGACTGTTAAGGATGATGGTACTGAAGAAGAGAAGAAGTATAATACTGTTGCAGAAGCTTTGGCTGATGTTGGTACATCTTTCACGAATGTTAAAAACGATATTACTAATGTGGTAAGTAATAGTCTTGTTAAGTGGAATGAAGAGCAGAAAATAATCAAGATTGGTGGCGAAAAAGAGGGTGGTGTGATTACTCTTGCCGATAATAAAAATACGGCGCGGACACTTTCTGGTGTGAAGGATGCAGAAAAGAACGACGAAGCAGTTAACAAGGGACAGCTTGATGAGAATGTGACAAAACTTTCTGATGACATTGAAGAAGTGCGTTCTGTGGCAGTTCTTTATGATGAGGAAGAAGCTTCAGAAGAGGTCAGTACACTTACCAGAACAGCACCTAAAATTAATAAGAATAGTGTGACTTTTGGAGATCCCAAAACAGGCACTGTTGCGTTGCATAATGTTGCCGCTGGTAAGATAGCCAAGGATTCACATGATGCTGTAAATGGTGATCAGCTTCATTCACTAGGCAATAACGTTGCTACCTATTTTGGTGGTGGTGCAACATTTGCAGATGGTGCTTTTACAGCTCCGACTTATAAGATCTCAAATGTTGCTGAAGATGGTAAGGCAACAGAAAAGTCATATAACGATGTTGGTTCAGCCTTTGCTGGTCTTGATACGAGTGTCAAGAATGTGAACACTCATCTAACGAATGTAGAAAATAAGTTTACCCAAAAGATCGATGATATTTCGAAAGAGGTTAAAGGTGATGCCTTGTTGTGGAGTGATAAAGTCCATGCCTTTGTAGCGCAGCATGAAAAGAAGGAAGAAAAAGAAGACAGCACAGTTGTAGTGACGCAAGAAAACAGCAAAATAACGTCTCTTGCAGCTGGAGCTGTCAGTGAAACTTCAACAGACGCCGTTAATGGCTCACAGCTTCATACATTAGGCACAGGGGTTGCTACATCTTTAGGGGGTGGTGCTGTCTATAAGGATGGGAAATGGACCGCTCCTAGTTTCAAGGTTAAAACAATCAAGGAAGATGGGAGTGCTGTTGAAGAGCAGAGCTATAATAGTGTAGCGGAAGCGTTTGCAGGCGTTGGCAGTTCTTTCACGAACATTCATAATGAGATTAACAAGGAGATTAGCAAAGTCGTAGGCGATAGCCTTGTTAAGCAGGATGAAACGACAAAGGTTATCAATATTGGTAAAGAAGTAGAAGGCAGTGAAATCAATATTGCCAATAAGACTGGTACGGATCGGACTCTTTCTGGTGTGAAGGCAGCGACCAAGGATAATGAAGCCGTTAACAAAGGTCAGCTTGAGAAAGGTTTAACGGATCTTTCCAACAGTCTTCAGTCTGATGAATCAGCAGTTGTTCATTACGATAAAAAGGATGATAAAATTGATTATGCGAATGTGACTTTAGGAAAAGCTAAAGATAAGACAGCTGTAGGTCTCCATAATGTTGCGGCTGGTAAGATAGCCAAGGATTCACATGATGCAATCACAGGTGGTCAGGTTAACACAATCGGTGAGGATGTTGCCAAGTTCTTAGGTGGAGATGCTGCATTTACAAATGGAGCTCTTACACAGCCAACCTATAAATTATCGCACATTGCCACAGATGGAGTTGTGACAGAGAGTTCGTTCCAAGGTGTTGGCACCGCTTTTGCAGGTCTTGATGATAATATCAAGACTGTGAACGCTCGCATTAAGGAAGTCTCAGAAGGAGTTGCGCATGATTCCTTGTTATGGAGTGATAAAGCCCATGCCTTTGTAGCGCAGCATGAAAAGAGGGAAGAAGGAGACGACGGCAAAGTTGTAGTGACGCAAGAAAACAGCAAGATCACATCACTTGCGGCTGGCTCTATAGTATCAGGCTCGAGTGATGCAGTAACTGGTGGACAGATTTATGAACTGCAAAAACAGTTTGCTGGCTATTTTGGTGGTGGTGCTGGTTATAATGAGAAAGGCGAATGGCAAGCTCCAAACTATAACTTATCTAGTATTGATAAAGATGGTAAGGTAACAGATAAATCACATACCGATGTTGGTTCTGCCTTTAAAGGACTTGATGATAATATCAAGACTGTGAACGCTCGCATTAAGGAAGTTTCAGAGGGAGTTGCACAAGATTCTTTATCATGGAGCAAGACTGAAGGTGCTTTTGTTGCCCTGCATGGGGAAGGTGATAACAGAAAAGCAAGTAAGATCACATCGCTTGCAGCTGGCTCTATAGCATCAGGCTCGAGTGATGCGGTTAATGGTGGTCAGATTTATTCATTGAATCAGACTCTAGCAAAGTATTTTGGTGGTGATGCTAAGTATGAAGATGACGAATGGAGCGAACCAACTTTCACGCTTAAAACCTACAATGCAGATGGTACGGAAGGTGATCCACAGGAGCATCATAATGTAACGGAAGCCTTTGCAGGAATTGATAAGAATTTCACAAATGTCGTCAATGATTTTAAAGAACAAGTCACGAACATCACAGAATCTATGCAAGGCGATGCGCTGTTGTGGAATGAAAGTGCAAAAGCCTTTGTAGCCAAGCATGGAGAAAAAGACGGTGAGAAGACAAACAGCAAGATCACATCGCTTGCAGCTGGTTCTATAGCATCAGGCTCGAGTGATGCGGTTAATGGTGGACAGATTTATGATCTGAATCAGTCGCTAGCAAAGTATTTTGGTGGTGATGCTAAGTATGATGGTGATGGCTGGGTTCTTCCAGGTTTCAAGCTAATGACTTTCCAAGAAGATGGCAGCTTTGAAGAGGAGGATTATGATAGCATTGCAGCCGCGTTTGCCGGTATCAATAAGGTCTTCAAGAATCTTCATAATGAGATTTCAGAAAATATTGAGCAAAATGCGTTGTTGTGGAGTGATGATGCGGGTGCGTTTGTAGCACAGCATGAGAAGGAAGGTAAAAAGGACAACAGCAAGATCACGTTCCTTGCGGAAGGAAAGATATCAGAAGATTCGACGGATGCGATTAATGGAGGTCAGATTTATACTCTTCAACAGACCTTTGCCTCATATTTTGGTGGAGGAGCTGGTTATGATAAGGAAGGAAACTGGCAAGGACCCAAATTCTACGTTCAGGTCTTTAATAAGGATGGTACGAAAGGTGATAAAGAGGAGCGTAATAATGTCTCTGAAGCATTTGATGTTGTTAATGACAGCATGAGCACTATCAACGATCGTATAAAAGAAGTTGAAAAGGATGTTGCGTCTAATGGTCTGAATTGGAATGAAGAAAAAGGAAGCTATGATGCTTCTCACGCTGATGATCAGGGCGTTAAGAGTCCTAGTAAGATTATCAATGTAGAGGACGGTAAGGTAGACAAAGATTCCAAAGAAGCAGTTAATGGAGGTCAGCTTTGGGAAACCCAGCAGATGATTACAGATCAGGTCAAGGATATTGAAACTAAAGTTACGGATGGATCTGTACAATATGATAAAGATGAAACAGGTAAAAAGACCAATACAGTTACGTTAGTTGGTGGAGATGACAGTTCTCCAGTGTTAATAGACAATGTAGCGGATGGAAAGATTGAAAAGGATTCGAAAGAAGCTGTTAATGGAGGTCAGTTACATGATTACACAGAACAGCAGATGAAGACGGTTCTTGAAGATGCCAATAAATATACGGATGAGAAAGTTAGTAGTCTTGTCAATAATGGCGTTAACGAGGCGAAATCCTATACGGATATGAAGTTTGAGACGCTAAATTATGCTATTGAGGATGTTCGCAAGGAAGCAAGACAAGCAGCAGCGATTGGTTTAGCGGTGTCCAACTTACGTTACTATGATATACCAGGATCTTTAAGTGTTTCATTTGGTAGTGGTTTGTGGCGCAGTCAATCCGCATTTGCTATTGGGGCTGGTTATACATCTGAAGATGGAAATATTCGCTCGAATGTATCTATTACGAGTGCTGGAGGTCACTGGGGGATAGGTGCTGGAATTACTCTGAGGTTGAGATGATAATAGAAAAAATGGCTGTTATTGTAAAAAAGAGAAGTATTTTAGTAAAGGTTCTGTTTGCTCTTGCCTTAATAGGCAAGAGCGAAAGCTCTGCTAACGAGAATGATAATATTTATACAGTGCATCCACCACACTTATCGATACCTAAGGGAGAACCTGGTGAAACACGTCGAATTATTATGCAGTTTTATGATTGGACTTTGATTTGTGACGAAAAACAAAAGCTTAAACATAAGCAAGGTATATGTAATGTGACACAGACTGTTCATGATCAAGAAGGAAATACCATTTTTAGTTGGTCTCTTGTGTCTACGACAAGTGGTCAAGCAGTGATGCTTTTTCGAACATTGCCAAATTCTGATATAAATGTTCCGATTCAAATGTTTGTAAAAGGTGTTAAAAAACCTGTTCTTATTCATTATACGCAATGCAATGAAACCGTTTGTTTGGCACAATCGCCTGTAGGGCCGGTTTTGACTAAACAAATAGAGCAGGACAATAAAGTACGTATTTCCTATAAACTTAAAGAAGGAAAGGTATTTTCTTTTACTGTACCATTTAAAGGGTTAAATGCGGCACTTAATTCTTTACGTCCTTAGAATCCATCGAGTATTTTTAACAAGAGTCATTTTTTCATAAATCGTTGTATTATATTTTTGAGTGTAAATTATAAGGTCAAATAAGTAAGAATTTTTATATAATATGATATCAAGGTGATTTATTGGAAAGAGTGAGAGTTTTATGAATATAAAGTCACAATAAGTTCTTTATATGTAATAGAAAATAAAGTTAGTATTTTCCATAAAGCTTAAAGAGTGATTTCGTGAGTTATTAGAAGTAAAAAAGATTAGAAATACTCGATTTAAAATAATTAAAAAGATAGCTTCCTTATAATAGTAAGTAGGCTAAATTCTTTTTTAAAGCTTTAAATGGATTTTTAGAGCGGTCTGATTAAGCATTAATATTTTTCAGATAAATTTATAATCCTAGAGAATTTTTTGAACGATAGTTTTAATTGGTATTCACAAAATAACAGCTATTGTAATTGCATTTTGTAGTACTACGGAACTTTTATTCCAGCATAATCAAAGCCATTTCATTGCATACAACAAACGAGGTTCGTGTGTGGATAACGAGATTGAAAAAAAGAAAAAATTTTTTATAAACCGTACTAATGTATAGGTTGTTGTGTCCTTAAGGGGCAGCAAATAGTATGATAATGTAAGTTTGTTACAATAGAAGTGTACTCCGTGTAAATGATATAAAGAAAAGAGCAAAATTTATAAAAATTGATGCGAACGTAAACGATTAATTTATAGTTTTAAGTTCATAAAGAGAAGCATGATTTCACGGAAACAACCAAAAGATTATACAAAAATCTGAATGATGCTAGTGTAGAAAATTTTAATGATAGGCAAAGAAAGAATGATTTCTTGTATTTATCATTTGATGCTGCATTATTGCTTTATTTAGGAATGAGAAGAAGAGTTTTCGCGTTTATTTATTGGGGGAACGCTCAAGGGATAAGAGAAATGACCCCGTTAAATTATGGTTCAAAAGAGTTAAAGCGAGGAGAAATATACGATACCAAAGCAGATCAGTTGTATGATCAGTGCGGTAGTAATACAAATAATCGTTCTGCATTGTCACGAACAGAAGCATACTCTGTTTTTGTTGATATAAAGAGACAACAGAGAAAAAAACATTATGAACAGAAACAGGCTTTTGTTCAATCTGAGACAGCTTTTGAGTTTCATAGTCAGATAATGATAGGTGCTCAAAAAACAACAAAACTCAAAGCGCCTTTTCTTCGACGGTTCCCTCCAGTAAAATCTCCACCTCTTTATGCGGCACTTGATCTCGGAACGAATAATTGTCGTCTTCTCATTGCATCTCCCAGTAAACCTGGATATTTTCGTGTTGTTGATGCTTTTTCTCGTATTGTAAGATTGGGAGAAGGTTTAATAAATAACGGTTTTCTTAATACACGAGCTATGGATCGTGCGATTGAAGCATTAAAGATTTGTCATCTAAAGCTAAAACAAAGGCATATTAAGCGTTATCGCTTGATTGCAACAGAAGCTTGTCGTTCTGCAGAAAATGGTAGACATTTTATTCAGCGTGTTTTGGAGGAGACAGGTCTTGAATTGGAAATTGTTGATCGGCAAACAGAAGCGCGTTTTGCTGTTACAGGGTGTAGTACACTTGTTGAACCAAATACTGACGCAATTGTGCTTTTTGATATTGGAGGAGGATCATCAGAAATTGTGCTACTTGATGTTTCTCAAAAGCGTTCTTTTCGTTTAGCTAGACAAATTATCGCTTGGACTTCTCTTCCTGTTGGTGTTGTTACGCTTTCTGAACGTTTTGGAGGGAATGATATTAGCTTAGATGATTTTGAAAAAATGAAAAGCTATGTGCGAGGGTTATTAAATAATTTTTCAGATCGTCATAAATTAGGAGAGTTAGCGCAAGGTTCGAAGTTTCATCTTTTGGGAACCTCCGGTACAGTTACGACTTTAGCAGGAATGTATCTTAATTTAGAGCGTTATGATAGGAAAAAAGTGGATGGCATTTGGATGAATGATGCAGACATTACTCTTATGACAAAACGCCTATTGTCATGGGATATAGAAAAACGTGTCGTAAGTCCTTTTATTGGGCGCGAGAGAGCAGATTTAGTTTTAGCTGGTTGTGCAATTTTAGATGTTATTCGGGAAGTTTGGCCAAGTCAGCGTTTAAGAGTTGCTGATCGTGGATTAAGGGAAGGAATTTTGATAGAGCTGATGTTGCGCGATGGGGTATGGTGTCGTCATAGAAAGAGCGGAGATTTAAAGCGTTAGAGAATTAAATATGGAGACAATGAATAACGATGAAAAAAACAACAAAAACACCGAGGGGTGGCTACGGAGGTTCAGGGTCACATGAATTATATCAGCGCGTAAAAAAGAAAGCAGGAACCATTAAAGCTTCATCACGACGATGGTTAGAGAGGCATCTGAATGATCCTTATGTCCATCAATCAAAAGTAGATGGTTATCGTTCGCGTGCGGCTTATAAACTCATTGAAATTAATGAGCGTTATAGGTTTTTGAAAAAAGGTCAAAAGGTTATTGATCTAGGAGCAGCACCTGGGGGATGGTGTCAGGTGGCTGAGCGTATAGTAGGGTCAAGTGATGAAGATCCTAGCGTTGTTGGTATTGATTATTTACATGTTGATCCATTGCCTAGAGTTGCCATGTTGGAAATGGATTTTTTGCATACAGATGCACCGCAGAAATTAATTGAAACTTTAGGGACAAAACCGGATGTGGTTCTTTCTGATATGGCAGCGCCAACAACAGGTCATCGTCAGACGGATCATTTAAGAACGATTTATTTATGTGAAGTTGCGGCTGATTTTGCTCTTTCGGTTCTTAAGCCTAGGGGACATTTTTTAGCAAAGGCTTTTCAAGGAGGAGCAGAAAACACTCTTCTCACGATACTAAAACAGCATTTTAAAAAAGTCTATCATGTTAAACCGCCTGCAAGCCGATCAGAATCAGTAGAGCTTTATCTTCTAGCACTTGAATTTAAGGGAAAAACAAAAATACAAGAATAGCGCCTTCTTTTAAGAAGATTTAACTTTACTTAACCTATTTAGATGTGATGATTTTTTCTCAAAGAGTTATCGGCGATATTGACAGTTTTTCTGTTATCAATGATGAAAAACTGGTAAAACTAATGTATTGCCTATAGAGGTAGAGAGATTGATTCCTCAGAGAGTGCTTCCAATGAAATTTCTTGATCAAGCTAAGGTTTATATTCGTTCTGGTAATGGAGGTTCTGGAGCAGTATCATTTCGTCGTGAAAAATTCATAGAATTTGGGGGACCTGATGGGGGGAATGGAGGACGGGGTGGTGATGTTTGGGCTCTTGTTGTTGATGGGCTTAACACGCTGATTGATTATCGCTACCAACAGCATTTTAAAGCAAAAACAGGGGGGCATGGCAAGGGTCGTAATATGACGGGTGAAAAGGGTGACGATGTCATCCTTAAAGTTCCGGTTGGGACGCAAATTTTTGAAGAAGATAATACAACGTTAATCTGTGATTTAACGGAAGTGGGACAGCGCTATCGTCTTGCAAAAGGAGGGAATGGCGGTTTTGGTAATCTTCATTTTACAACATCGACAAATCGGGCACCGCGTCGTGCAAATCCAGGTTTGGCTGGAGAAGAGCGCGCAGTATGGCTTCGCTTGAAATTAATTGCTGATGCTGGGCTTGTTGGTTTACCTAATGCTGGAAAATCAACTTTTTTAGCTTCTGTAACGGCTGCAAAACCAAAAGTTGCAGATTATCCTTTTACCACTCTACATCCTCATCTTGGTGTTGTACGTATTGATGGTCGTGAATTTGTTTTGGCTGATATTCCAGGATTAATTGAAGGAGCGCATGAAGGTGTGGGAATTGGAGATCGTTTTTTAGGACATGTAGAACGTTGTCGCGTACTGCTTCATCTGATTTCTTCTCAAGAAGAAGATGTAGCAAAAGCATATCAAATTGTGCGTCATGAACTTGAGGCATATGGAAATAATCTAAGTGATAAGACTGAAATTGTCGCTTTAAGCCAGATAGATACTCTGACAATTGAAGAGCGTAAAACGAAACAAGAAGCTTTGCAAAGAGCTGCGGGTCAACCTGTTATGATGTTTTCTGCGGTTAGCCGCGAAGGTTTAGAAAATGTGCTGCGGGCTGGTGCACATATTATTGAAATGTCAAGCAAAGAGGAGATCAGTGGGGATAGCAAGGTTGATTGAGATGGCTGTTGGATCGCAAAAACTTACACACTATAAACGTATTGTGGTCAAGATTGGATCTGCCCTTTTGGTTGATCCTCAGACAGGTTTACGGGTTGAATGGCTTAAAAGCTTGATCAGTGATGTTGTTGAATTGCACAAAAAAGGCGTAGAGATATTGTTGGTGTCTTCAGGCGCTATTGCTTTAGGAAGGACATTGCTACAGCTTCCTAAGGGCGTTTTGAAATTGGAAGAAAGTCAGGCATGTGCTGCTTTGGGGCAAATTGAGTTAGCAAAAACCTATGGTGATGCGCTTGCTCAACATGGGCTCAAAACAGGCCAAATTTTGCTCACTTTATTTGATACGGAGGAGCGAAGGCGTTATCTCAATGCACGTGCAACGATTGAGATGCTTTTATATTTGGGAGCTGTGCCTGTTATTAATGAGAATGATACTGTTGCAACAACTGAAATTCGTTATGGTGATAATGATCGTTTAGCTGCACGTGTGGCAACAATGGTGAGGGCAGATCTTTTAATACTTTTATCTGATATTGATGGTCTTTATACAAAGTCTCCCCATAGTGATCCTACGGCTGAATTTATACCTTTTGTTGCATCCATTACGCATGATATCGAAAAAATGGCAGATGTTGCTGCTTCAGAGTTTTCACGGGGAGGAATGAAGACTAAGCTTGATGCCGGAAAAATCGCTAATGCTGCTGGAACGGCGATGATTATCACCTCAGGCAAGCGTATGAATCCCCTTGCTGCAATTGACAAAGGTGAACGTAAGAGTTTTTTTGCGGCAAGTAAGAAATCTGTCAGTGCTTGGAAAACATGGATTTCTGGTCATTTAGATCCATCTGGTGTTTTGACGATTGATCAAGGAGCCATTAGGGCCCTTGAAACAGGAAAATCGTTATTAGCTGCAGGGGTTATTGCCGTTGAGGGAAATTTCCAGCGTGGGGATACGGTTGCAATTGTTGGTACAGATGGAGTTGAGATTGCGCGTGGACTTGTAAGCTATGACAAAGATGAGGCTGTACGCATTATAGGACATAAAAGTGAAGAAATTGAAGCTATTCTTGGGTATGAGGCGCGCTCTGCTATGGTGCATCGTAATGATATGATTGTACGTTGCTTGACCAATTCTGTTTAAAAAAGTTACTTTTGTTTTTATTGTTTTGGCAGAGTGGATGATACGATGACTTTAGAAGAACAAATGAAAGATATGGGACAAAAAGCGCGCTATGCTGCTGCAGCGTTGGCTGTTGCTTCTTCTGAGCAAAAGAACAATGCATTGGAAATGATCGCTTTAAGTCTGGAGGCTCAGTCAGATGAGATTTTACGGGCGAATTGTCAAGATTTAGAGAATGCTGCTCAGAATAATTTGAAAGCTGCAATGATTGATCGGCTAAAATTAGATGACTTGCGTTTACGTGCAATGATAGACAGTGTTCGCCAAGTTGCTCGTTTATCTGATCCTGTTGGACAGGTCATGAGCGCGTGGAAACGTCCAAATGGGCTTCATATAAGTCGTGTACGAACACCTCTTGGTGTGATTGGTATTATTTATGAAAGTCGTCCAAATGTTACAGTTGATGCGAGTTCTTTGTGCTTAAAAGCAGGCAATGCTGCGATTTTGCGTGGTGGTTCGGATAGCTTTCATTCTTCTCATGCTCTTCATGTAGCTTTGGTACAAGGTTTAGAGCGCTCTGGTTTACCCAAAGATGCTATTCAAATGGTTGGAACGACAGATCGCGCTGCCGTTGGGGAAATGCTCAAAGGATTGGATGGAGCGATTGATGTGATAGTACCACGTGGTGGAAAGAGCCTTGTTGCCCGCGTTCAGTCTGATGCACGTGTTCCAATTTTTGCTCATTTGGAGGGACTTTGTCATATTTATATTGATAAATCGGCAGATTTAGATATGGCACGCAATATTGTTTTAAATGCAAAGTTGCGGCGGACAGGGATATGCGGTGCTGTTGAGACAGTTCTCATTGACAGTCAGGCATTAAAAAAGTTTCTTCCTGTTTTAACTGCTTTACAGGAGAAGGGGTGTGAAATTCGTGCTACAGAAGATATTGTTTTTCTTATACCAGATGTCAAATTAGCTTCTGAAGAAGATTGGTCGCATGAATATCTTGATGCTATTCTTTCTGTTAAAACGGTTGAGGGTGTTGAGGGAGCCATTTCTCATATCAAGCGTTATTCATCAGGACATACGGAATCGATTATTGCTGAGGATTTGGAAGTGGTGAAGAATTTTTTTAATCATTTAGATTCAGCTATTTTGCTGCACAATGCGTCCACACAATTTGCTGATGGAGGTGAATTTGGTTTTGGAATGGAAATTGGTATTGCAACAGGAAAAATGCATGCACGTGGCCCGATAGGTGTTGAACAGCTAACTTCATTTCAATATCATGTTAAAGGAAATGGTCAGGTTAGAGCTTGAGAACACCATTTTTTCCATGGAAAAATTGTATGCCACATGTTGAAAGATCCAATGTTGTGGGTCTTTTTGGTGGTTCCTTTAATCCACCGCATGCAGGGCATCTTCTTGTTGCAAAAATTGCCATTCGGCGTTTGCATCTTGATCAGTTATGGTGGATGATCACTCCAGGAAATCCTTTAAAGGATCGTACACAGTTGCTCTCTTTAGAGGAGAGAATACAATTAAGTTTTAAACTTATTGACCATCCGAAAATTCGCCTAACAGGTTTTGAACAGGCTATAGGGAGCAAAGTATCAATAGATACAATTTTTCATATTCTTACCCATTACAGTGGCGTAAATTTTGTATGGATTATGGGGGCAGATAGTTTTACGACGATACATCATTGGTATCGATGGCATGATATCGTTTCTATGCTTCCTATTGCGATTATTGATCGTCCTTTAGGCAATCGGTCGGCACTTTCTTCTCCTATGGCACATATTTATCGTCGTTTTCGTTTGGATGAGAGAGAAAGTAAGCGATTACCTTTTATCAAGCCACCAGTTTGGACTTATTTGCATGGACCTTTATCTTTTCAATCTTCAACAAACCTGCGTTTGAAAAAGAATGATTTTTCTTGAACATTTCATAAGATTCTGCTTCTCTTTAGAGAAATCTCTTTTTAGATTCCACAATGATAAGAAAGGATATTGATCTGAAAAATATTGCACACAAACACTCTTACGATAGTATGCCTTCAAAAGAAAAAAAAGTTTTTTCTGTTAGAGAGAGTCTTGAAGTTATTCTCAAGAGCTTAGAAGATACAAAAGCAGAAGATATTGTTGCTATTGATATTCGGGGGAAGTCATCTTTGGCTGATTATATGGTCATAGCTTCAGCAAATTCGCAGCGTCATGTATCTTCTGTTGCTGATCATTTATTACATACTTGGAAAGATAGTGGGCAGGGGCTTGCGCGTGTAGAAGGGCTTGCTGGAGGTGACTGGGTATTGATTGATACAGGTGATATTATCATTCATCTTTTTCGTCCAGAAATTCGCCTTTTTTATAATTTAGAAAAAATATGGATGACTCCGGATTTAAACGATACAGTTTTGCTTCTCTTCGGAGATCATTAAAATGCAAATTTCTATTTTTGCGGTTGGTCGTATGAAAAGTGGGGCGGAGCAAAAATTAGTTCAGCATTATTTGGATCGTTTTTCTAAAATTTCTGGAGTTGTAGGCTTTCATTTAAAAAAGTTACAAGAGATACCAGAAAGTCGTGCTCAAACAGCGTGTCAACGTATGGAGGAAGAGGGGAGAAGACTTATTGAATTTTTACCTGAAAAATGTCGATTAATTGTGTTAGATGAGCGTGGAGAATCGATTTCTTCAATTTCTTTTTCTGAAAAATTGAGGTGTTATCGTGATGAAGGCATTCGAGATGTCGTCATTGCTTTAGGAGGACCTGATGGACATAATGAACAAATAAGGAAGCATGCTGATTTTCTTTTATCTTTTGGTTTGATGACGTGGCCACATCAAATCGCACGTATTCTTCTTACAGAACAACTTTACCGCGCTGTGACAATCGAAAATAATCATCCATATCATCGTTTTTAATATTTTTGTGCAATTTTTAGCACTTATTTATATATTTATTAATATTGTTTTAGCTGACACCATTTAAAGCATCTCTAATGTATACGATGAGGTGTCATGATTGGGCAAATGAAAAAGCTTCTTCATAGAAAGATGCTATATTTATATGGGGAGTGCGTGATATTTGTCATTTTGCTCTTGAGTATGTTTTTTTGCTTTTCTGTATCGCATGCGGAAGATACAATGAGGAGTACGGAAGCACATAAAGAATTAGGAGAAATTCGCCAAAACATTTCACTTTCGCGTGAGCGTGTTGCTTTTCTTACGCATCAGGTTGAGCATTTAAAAAAAGATCAACGTGTTTTGAGTGATGCACTCATAAAGGCGGCTAAAGAAGAACGTACAGTAGCAGATGATATTGCTAAAAGGGAAGAAAAGCTTAAAAAAATGATAGAAGAGCGGGTACAAGTCTATCAAAGTTTAAAAAGTCGTCGCACTGAATTTGCGGAAGTTCTTGCAATTTTGGAACGTATGGGATTGAATCCGCCTCCTGCTCTTATGATACAGCCAGAGGACGCGTTGGCTTCTATACGTAGTTCTGTTTTATTAGGTACTGTTATTCCTCAGATGCAAGAGAAAACACGAGATTTAACACAGAAACTCAAGGAGTTGACCAATTTGAGTAATTCCATTACTACGGAATATACGGCATTAAAGACAAAACTGCAAAATCAAGCAGAGCAGCGAAAACGTCTAGAGCTTTTATTAGACAAAAAAAACAAACTACAAAAAAAATCAGAAAAAGAACTTACAGAACAGCAACAAAAAAATATTGCTCTTGCTAAAAAAGCGCAGTCTTTGGAAGAATTGATTTTAGAGCTCGACCGTCAGTCAAAACTTAGCTCTGATGCATCAGTACAGGTACGGAAAAGTTTGCAATTGTTAGAACAGTCCAATTTTGAAAGCCGAAAAGGTTCTTTACTTTTTCCTGTTTCAGGAAAAAGAATACATCGCTCTAACAAAAATTCGCAGATTACGCGCTTTGGTGAAACGATAGAAACAGAGTCAGGAGCTGTTGTTATATCACCTGTAGATGCTTTTGTTGCTTTTGCTGGGCCATTTCGTTCTTACGGACAGTTAATTATTCTTAATGTTGGAAATGGTTATCATATTATTCTTACTGGAATGTCGAGAATTAATGTAAAACAGGGGCAGTTTGTCCTTTCTGGTGAGCCTCTGGGTATAATGGAGATGCAATTTATTTCAAACAGTGTTGCATTGGATATAGGAAAAACTTCTCCAATGCTTTACATTGAGTTTAGAAAGCAGGGAAAACCTGTAAATCCAACTCCTTGGTGGCAGACTGAAAAAATAAGAAGGAGCCAAAATGATTCGTAAAGTTATTCTTTTGGTCGCTGGGGTATTGCTCGGCGCCTGTTCAATGATTATGGTGCAGTCTGTTGCTGCGAATAATGAAGATAATGCATATAAAAAGCTAGCTATATTTGGCGATGTTTTTGAGCGCGTGCGTATGCAGTACGTTACAGTTCCAGATGATAAAAAGCTCATTGAAAATGCTATCAATGGCATGCTCACATCACTGGACCCTCATTCATCTTATTTGAATGCTGAAGAAGCCAAGGATATGCGGGATTCTACGAAAGGAGAGTTCGGAGGTCTTGGTATTGAGGTCACTATGGAAAAAAACTTGATTAAAGTTGTTTCACCAATGGATGATACTCCCGCTTCAAAAGCAGGTATTTTAGCAGGAGACCTTATTTCAAAAATTGATGATGTACAAACGAATGGTCAAACATTGAATGAAGCTGTTAATAAGATGCGAGGTGCTCCTGGAACACCAATTACCTTAACAATTATTCGTTCTGGCGTTGATAAGCCATTTGAAGTGAAGATTGTTCGTGATATTATCAAGGTAAAAGCAGTGAAGTATCGGGTTGAGGGCGATATTGGATATTTAAGAGTTATCCAGTTTTCTGAGCAGACATTAGGTAATCTTCTGGCGGCAATTAAAGATATCCAATCTAAAATTCCTGAAGATAAGCTAAAAGGTTACGTTCTTGATTTGCGACTTAATCCTGGTGGGCTTTTAGATCAAGCTGTTAATGTTTCGAGTGCTTTTCTCAATAAAGGTGAAATTGTGTCGACGCGTGGGCGCAAAAAGAGTGATGTGATAAGATTTGATGCGAAGCCAGGTGATGTTATCCATGGAAAACCGCTCATTGTCCTTATTAATGGTGGTTCGGCAAGTGCTTCTGAAATTGTTGCGGGTGCATTACAAGATCATCGTCGTGCAACAATTTTAGGGACGCAGTCTTTTGGTAAAGGATCTGTTCAAACAATTATTCCTTTGGGTGAAAATGGAGCTTTACGCTTAACAACAGCACTTTATTACACGCCATCTGGCACTTCTATTCAAGGAACAGGGATCACGCCTGATATTATTGTAGAGCAACCACTCCCTGAAAAATATAAGGGTTATGATGTAAAAGTTGGTGAGTCTGCATTAAAAGGACATATCAAAGGAAAACGAGAGAGTAATAAAGGATCTGGTTCAGCTGCTTTTGTTCCGAAAGACCCTAAAGATGATATTCAATTGAATGAGGCCTATAAGCTGTTACGAGGTGAAATGGCAAATGCAGCATTTCCACCAGATCCCAATAAGGATGTGTTAAAGTGAGAAATGATATCTATAGCTTGCGATTTTGAGGAATATTAAATGGATGCAGGTATTAATTTGAAGATTCTTCCATATCGCAAATGTGTTGGGATTGTTGTCTTTAATCATGAGGGTAAAGTTTGGGTTGGGCGTCGTTTAATGACGCCTATTCATGCAGAGACCGAGATATCTCATCGTTGGCAGCTTCCTCAAGGAGGGATTGATGAAGATGAAAAACCATTAGATGCAGCATATCGTGAACTTTATGAAGAAACGGGTATTCGATCTGTAAAGTTGATTAAAGAAGCACAAAATTGGTTCCACTATGATTTTCCACAAGAACTTATTGGGTGTACATTAAGCAATAAATATCGTGGACAAATACAAAAGTGGTTTGCTTTCCAGTTTACGGGAAAGCTTTCTGAAATTGCGATTAATCCGCCACCAGATGGCAATAAAGCGGAATTCGATCAATGGAAATGGATTGATCTAGAAACCCTTCCGTTGATCGCTGTTTCTTTTAAAAAGCATGTCTATATGAAAGTTGTCAGCGAATTTCGAGGTAGCCTTAGACCATTATAAAAGCTATATGATTATGAGAAAGCTTTTTTATTAAGACGCTTTATATCATTTATAAATAATAAACATGTTTCTCTTTTATGTAAAGAACAGGAATATAAAATGAAAAAATTATTTAATTTACTTATAGTTTTTACTCTCTTGAGTATTTCATCTGTTGCATTTGCAACAAATTCAAAAACTCCTGCATCAAAAGATGCGGCAGCGACATTGCCAAATGGAGCTTCTTCTTTGACTGAAACCTACGGTTTGTGGACTATTAATTGTGGTATACAAGAAGGGAAAAGAATTTGTTTTATGCACCGTCAAGAAGTGAATGATCAGGGGCGTGTTGTTGTGGCTATGAGCCTTATTCTCAATGCTGAGGGTGTTGTATCTGGTAATTTAACAGTTCCTTTTGGCATTTTGGTTTCTAAGCCTGTTCGTTTACAAGTTGATGAGGGAAAAGCTGTTATCGAAACTGGTATTCGGACTTGTGTACCAGCAGGTTGCATGGTTCCTGTCGTTTTTGACAAAAATCACGTAGCAGCTTTACGTTCTGGAAAACAGTTAAAGTTGGCGATGACAATTGCTGCTGCAGGTGAACCAGCTTTGAATGATTTATTTGTTCAGCTCAATGGTTTTAGCAGTGCTCTTAACCGTTTGACGGCTTTGCAGAAATAATTTTAAAAATAAAAGCGGCCTTTAAAAGGCCGTTTTTAGTTTGTTTGTTTTCTATATATTAATAATTAAAACGATGAGATTTAAGATTAATCCTATAAGGGATATTCAGATTTTTTGCTGTTTCTTCTATTTTCATATGCTATTTTTAATTTTGATATTTGTTTTCTAGCTGCATCGTCATTAAATAGAGAGATGAAGAATCTAGATGTCTGGTTTTTATTCAAGAAAAAAGAGTATTGAAGTATAAAACCATTTTTTGATACAAAAACCTGCTTTAATGAAGGTTTTCTATACGCTCTTCTGTTTCCTCGATTGAAAGGGATGACGCATGATTTATGCATTGCTTCGGACGATTGATTTGATTTTTAATATTTATATTGATATTTTAATCGCTAGTGTCATTTTTTCTTGGCTTTATGTCTTTAATATCATAAATTCGCGCAATCGCTTTGTTGTTTTGATAGGAAGCTTTCTAAATCGTCTTACAAATCCGGTTCTAAGCCGTGTCCGGCAAATTTTACCAAATTTTGGAACAATTGATATTTCACCTATTGTAGTGTTCATTATTATTTATTTTATTCGTACTTTCATGTGGCGCGTTTACGCAAACATGTATTTATAGAAATATTACTTGAGGCGAATACATGTTTTATCAAGTTGATAAAAATAACTTGATTTTGTTTGTATATCTCATTCCCAAATCATCCGTTGACAAAATAATAGGGGTTGAATGTAGGGATGGTGAAAAACAATATCTGGTTATACGCCTTCGTGCTGTTCCTGAAGATGGAAAAGCGAATAAAGCTCTCATTAAATTTCTTGCGAAGCAGTGGAAAATACCATCTTCTTCTATTTCTCTGAAAAATGGCGCAATATCTCGCTACAAACAACTTTACTTTTCAACACATGTAGAAGAGCTAAAGCAGATATGGCAATCCTTTAGAGATTGCATCTCGTAGAAAAAATAAATAATAAAGCCTATTAAAAAAACAGGCTTTATTTTATTAAAATCGTTATATTTTTTCATTGCGCTCAACAGCTTTCTTAATTAATTCATGAGCAAAGTTTTTATCACGCCATCCTTCAATTTTAGCCCATTTTCCAGGTTCCAGATCTTTGTAATGCTTGAAGAAATGTTCAATTTGTTTGAGTGTAATCTCGGGAAGATCTGTATAGTCATGAATATTAATATAGCGTTTTGTTAATTTTGGAGTGGGAATGGCAATAATTTTTTCATCTTTACCACCATCATCTTCCATCATCAGAGCTCCGATGGGGCAAACATTGATAACACAACCAGGCATAAGTGGACGGGTATTACAGATAAGGACATCAATAGGATCACCATCATCTGAAAGTGTATGAGGGACAAAACCGTAATTTCCAGGATAAACCATTGATGTATGAAGAAAACGGTCAACAAATAATGCGCCCGACTTTTTATCCATCTCATATTTTATTGGTTGACCACCAAGGGAGACTTCCACAATAACGTTAATATCTTCTGGTGGATTTTTGCCTACAGGTATTTCCTTAATATTCATAGAGACATCCTTTCTGGGATATAGTGAGGCTCAATACAATTAAATATTTTACCAAAGAGATTATCAAATTAGCTTAAAATTGATGCACGTGTTTTTTCAAAACGTTTACGTTCATTAGGATCAAGATAGAGTTTGCGGAGACGAATATTTTTAGGGGTTACCTCCACAAGTTCATCATCTTGTATCCACGATAAGGCACGTTCTAATGTCATTCTAATGGGAGGCGTTAGCTTTACGGCTTCATCTTTTCCGGAAGCGCGCATATTGGTGAGTTTTTTTCCTTTTAACACATTAACTTCTAGGTCATTATCTCGTGAGTGGATGCCAATAATCATACCTTGATAGACTTTCACACCCGCATCGATGATCATAGGTCCACGATCTTCAAGATTAAAAAGAGCATAAGCGACAGATTCACCATTGTCATTTGAAATCATAACACCATTAACGCGACCAGCAATGTCTCCTTTATAAGGTTCATAAGCATGGAAAAGGCGATTCATAATTGCTGTACCACGTGTATCCGTTAAAAGTTCAGATTGATAACCAATGAGTCCTCTGGTTGGCGCATAAAAAACAAGTCGGACACGATTACCCCCAGAAGGGCGTAATTCCACCATTTCGCCCTTACGTTCAGACATTTTTTGTACAACAGTACCGGAATATTCTTCATCAACATCGATAACAACTTCTTCGATTGGTTCAAGAGTTATTCCATTTTCATCTTTTTGCATAACAACACGTGGGCGTGAAACACTAAGCTCAAATCCTTCACGGCGCATATTTTCAATGAGAACTGCAAGCTGTAATTCTCCTCGTCCTGAAACGTAGAAAGAATCTTTATCGGCTGATTCTTCAATTTTAAGAGCGACGTTGCCTTCTGCTTCTTTTAACAATCGGTCACGAATGACACGACTTGTTACTTTATCGCCTTCAGTTCCAGCAAGGGGACTATCGTTGACGAGAAAACTCATAGTAACAGTAGGAGGATCAATTGGTTGGGCAGTAAGGGGTTCATTAACAGTAGGATCACAGAAAGTATCAGCAACGGTACCTTTTTGTAGACCTGCAATCGCAACAATATCACCAGCACTTCCTTCTTCAATAGGTTGCCGTTCTAAGCCACGAAATGCTAAAATCTTTGAAATACGCCCAGTTTCTAAAAGTTTTCCATCTTGTCCAAGAACCTTGACATTTTGGTTGGGTCTTAGAGAGCCAGAATGAATCCGCCCTGTAATAATTCGTCCCAAAAACGGATCTGCTTCAAGAATAGTTCCAATCATGCGAAACGGTCCTTCTGCTACACTAGGAGAAGGGACATGCTGCGTCACAAGATCAAATAAAGGACTTAATCCCTGATCTTTTGGTCCCTCGGGGGCTTCAGCCATCCATCCATCGCGTCCAGATCCATAAAGAATAGGAAAATCAAGCTGTTCGTCTGTTGCATCAAGAGCAGCGAAAAGGTCAAAAACCTCATTAATGACTTCATCAACGCGTGCATCAGGTCGGTCAATTTTATTAATAGCAACAATAGGGCGCAATCCCACTTTCAATGCTTTGCCAACGACAAATTTTGTTTGTGGCATTGGTCCTTCAGCAGCATCAACAAGTACAATGGCTCCATCAACCATATTTAGAATGCGTTCAACTTCTCCACCAAAGTCGGCGTGCCCTGGTGTATCAACAATATTAATTCGAGTATCTTTCCAAACAACAGATGTCACTTTCGCTAGGATTGTAATTCCGCGTTCTTTTTCAATATCGTTTGAATCCATCATACGTTCACTTGTACGCTGATTATCACGGAAGTTTCCTGATTGCTTGAGTAGTCCGTCTACAAGCGTTGTTTTCCCATGGTCAACGTGGGCAATGATGGCAATGTTACGCAATTGCATAAATTTTCTTCTTTTCGTTTAATGAAATTTCATTTGAGGCAGAGTCTTTACATTCTTTGCCTGACTATTACAAAACCTTTTACATGTTTTTTTATAATTTTGGAAGATGGAGGTAATATTTTTATGGTAAAACTATTCATCCAAGTCTTTAAGGCTCTATTAAGCTTCAATTACTGGAGCTTCGTAAAAAGTTTTTTATAGTACGGATGTTTTATTCTCGAGCTAAGAATTGTCCATAAAAATCACTGTCAATTTGATTTTTATCAATATGATGTAAGGAATTTATATGAACGCTTGTAAGAATAAGTAAGTATAAAGCTAGCTGTATTATTGTTGTAGTTTTGCAAAGAGATTGATAAAAATCCGGAAGATCTCTCAATCCATAGCCAATTTATTGACGATTGTACGACATTTTTATTCTAATAAAGCTTTTTCTTATTCTATTTCTATAACTTGTCAATCAAAATCCAGATCTAATGCAACCGTGTATTTGAGGTAAATATTGAGACGATTAAGCATTTTATAAGAAGTTCTAGCTTTTGTATGCCAGATTGGGTCAATAGTTATATCTGTTTTATTTATTTATGAAACCGGAATACAGTCTTATTTAGAAGGAATATGAAGGCATCAAAAGAAAATTCTTATCTTTGCCGTTAAGACAAATTTATGCTTTCAAAAGCATCTAAGCAATATCTTTAAAACCATGAAGATAGTGCATTGCCTCACACTTTTGTTAATCGCATTCTCTAATAGGAGTATGCGTTTCATGCCAAACAGAACGCTTTAAACAGAATAGACTTGTTGTTGCATATTCATGTACTTAAGAGAGATTTTTGAACGTACACTACATCCATTTCATGATAGGGCTCATAAATGATATAATATACGCGAATAGTATACTATCAACACCGTTGTGAAGAAATATAAAGCCTATTGAGCATATCATTATTATTCTTTCTCAGCTGTCAATATTGCAACAGTTTTTGATGCGAGAGAGAGGATATAAAGAAGTATTTAATTTTTTCTTGAATAGTTTTTAGCTATACACCAATCTCGTTTGTGACAGGCAAGAAGATAACTTTGATTCATTTAATATGAGAAGCTTTATGATGAGGCAAATTTACGATATTCGGAGCTGTTATTCAATAAAAATAATAAATTGTCTATGGAGCGATGCGCTAGAAAATAAATTAATGGAGCTTATTCTCTTCTGGAAAGATCTTAGGTTACATGACAAAGTCTTTCCAGAAGAAAGAGTTTTTACTTTACATGTTTAAAGAAGAGTTCCTGACAAAATGATGGAAGCTACAGAAAAATAGATTATAATGCCCATGACATCTACTAAAGTTGCCACAAAAGGCGCAGAAGCACTTGCTGGATCAAATTTTAAACCTTTAAGAATAAAAGGCAGCATAGATCCAGAAAGAGAACCAAAGGTAACGATTCCGACTAAAGCTGTACCTACTGTTGTCGAAACAGCAATCCAATGTTGCCCATAGTCGTAGATACCGAATTGTTGCCAAAGAGCAATGCGCGTAATGCCAATAATTCCGAGTAAGAGACCAAGAGATAGTCCTGTTGGAATTTCACGAATGAACACTTTCCACCAGTCTTTCAACGTGAGTTCACGTAAAGCCAATGCACGGATAATAAGGGATGTAGCCTGTGAGCCGGAATTTCCTCCTGAGCTCATAATGAGAGGTATGAACAGTGTAAGAATAATCGCTTTTTCGAGTTCTGTTTCGAAATGTTGCATAGCACTTGCTGTCAGCATTTCACCGACAAAGAGTAAAGCGAGCCATCCGCCGCGTTTTTTCATCATTTCAGGAAACTTAATTTGCATATAGGGCTTATTAAGCGCTTCCATACCCCCAAATTTATAGGCATCTTCATTCATCTCATCAACCATAGTATCAAGCACGTCATCGACGGTTACAATGCCAATGACATGGTTACTTTCATCAACTACAGGCACAGAGAGAAGATCATGGCGCTGGAAAAGGCGTGCGATGTCTTCATGATGTGTGAAGGGCGATATTGTAATGGGCGAGTCATGGGTAGGGACATTAAGAATTTGTTCATCAGGTGAGGCAAGAATAAGGTTACGCAGTGAAACAGCTTTGAGAAGAATACCTGTTTTAGGGTCAATTACATAGCTGGTATAAACGGTTTCACGTGTTCGCTCGACCTCACGAATGTGATCCAAAGTTTTTTGTATAGTCCAGTTTGAAGGAACGGCTATAAACTCTGTTGTCATCAGTGCCCCTGCTGTATGATCAGGATAACTGGTGAGTTTCTTAAGTTCAGCGCGCGTTAAGGGTTTAAGCAAGGCATAAAGTCGTGTGCGGGTTTCTTTATCCATTTCTTGAAAGACGTCTGCAGCAGCATCGGCAGACATGCCATCAAGAATTTCAACAGCACGATTTATAGGGAGAAGTTCTAGGATGGAAGCAGGTTGCTCAAGCTCGGGTTTATCAAAAAGTTCGATAACATAATCAAGAGGCAGAAGACTAAGAATGGTTACACGTTCCATGATATCGAGGTCATTGATGATATCAATAGAGTCTGCAAAATGCTGATTTTTTAACTTTTCAGCGAGAGCTTCAGGAGAAAAATTTTTGAAGTCGAAGGTCGTTTTAATTTCAGTCATGATAAAGTACCTCCTGAAGAGTTGGAGAGTTGTAAATCTAGATAATAGATGAGATAAAAACAAAAGTTTATGGAAGATTTAAAAAAAACTCCCCAGCTATATTCCCAATTGTTAATATTTGAAGTAAAGTCAAGGGTGAATTATAAGTTATAAACAAGTTTCTGAATCACTAAAACGAGAATACAGCTTAATTTGAGGATAATATAATATAAAAATCAGTTCTGATTTTTACCATCATTTCTTTAATGTAGTTTTGTGATTTTCAAAAGAATCTACAGCAATATTTTGTAAAGAGTGGAGATTATGCCTTTCTTCAAGTGTTTTTATTAATATGCAATTCTATTGTGGTGTGCGAGCGAATAATCTTTATTTCTCCAATATAATATGTTTTGAAATGAAAGAATTTTACGATTTCTAGTTTTTTATTCAATAGCGTTTGGAAAGGTCGTTTTGAAACTCACGAAATAGTTTTAGTATATTATCAATTTGTGTCGTAAAGATAATCGTTACAGCTTAAATTTATAATGGAGACATAAAGTATTATGACAAAAGCAGCAATGCTGGACTGGAAGGGATTTTCAGGTCTTCCTGATTTTTCTTCTATCAGTGATGAAGATTTTAAACCCGCTTTTGAACAGGCACTTCAAGAAGCCGAAGAAGAACTAGAGGCGATTGCGATGGTGCAAGAACCACCAACGCTTGAGAATTTTTTGCAGCCTTTTGAGCTTTGTGGCAAAGCGCTTGATCGTGTCTGTTCAATATTTTTCTTGCGCACCAGTGCTCATACGAATGTATTAATTCAACAGCTAGAGCAAGAGTTCGTTGTAAAACTTTCTCGGTATTCTTCAAAAATGATGATGGATGCACGGATATTTGCGAAAATAGATGCGCTTTATAAACAGTCGCAGCTGGGCATATTTGAGAGTGAAACAACACGTGTTCTTGAATTATGGTGGAAAAAGTTTGTTTGTCGTGGGGCAAAACTCGATGAAAAAGCTAAGAAACGGCTTTTGGAAATTAATGAAAGACTTGCTTTTTTAAATGCTACTTTTGGACAAAATGTCTTAAATGATGAAGCTGAATGGATTCTGTTTTTAAAACAGACCGACTTATCTGGTTTACCGCAAGATCTCATTGATTCAATGAAGGAAATTGCGTGTGAAAGAGGTAATGAAGAAGCGTATGCATTAACACTAGCACGTTCGATTGTTGAACCTTTTTTAAAATTCTCTGATCGTCGTGATTTGCGTGAGGTTGCATTCCAAGCTTGGGCTAAACGTGGTGAAAATAATAACAAGAATGATAATAAAACAATTATTGTAGAGATTGTTGCGCTTCGAGATGAGCAGGCTAAATTATTAGGATATAAATCTTTCGCAGATTTGAAACTCGATAATACCATGGCTAAAAGTGTTGATTCCGTTATGGATTTGCTTATGCCTGTATGGGAGCGCGCAAGAGCGAAGGCTTCTACTGAGCAAATTGAATTACAAAATTTTGCCAACAATCAGGGCAGCAATGAATCTTTAGCGGCTTGGGATTGGCGTTATTATGCTGAAAAACTTCGCACTGAAAAACTTTCTTTCGATAGCGCTGAGATTAAATATTATTTTCAGCTTGATCGTATGATTAAAGCGGCTTTTGGGGTAGCAGAAAAACTCTTTGGCATTACATTTGAAGAAAAAAACGCTGTTGCACTTTGGCATCCTGATGCACGTTTGTGGGAAGTAAAAAAGTCTGATGGAAGTCTACTTGGGCATTTCATTGGTGATTATTTTGCACGTTCTTCAAAACGGTCCGGTGCGTGGATGAGTAGCTTGCAATCACAATATAAATTGGATGGCGGACAAAAGCCTATTATCTACAATGTTTGTAATTTTGCTAAACCTTCTAAAGGGGAGGTTGCTCTTTTATCACTCGATGATGCGCGTACGCTTTTCCACGAATTTGGGCATGCATTGCATGGTTTGCTTTCTGATGTCACATGGCCATCTGTATCGGGAACATCGGTTTCGCGTGATTTTGTTGAGCTGCCTTCTCAACTTTACGAACATTGGTTAACTGTACCAAAGATTTTACAAACTTATGCTACGCATGCAAAAACAGGACATCCTATGCCGCAAGTATTAATGGATAAGGTTTTGTCAGCACAGACATTTAATGCTGGCTTTGCTGCAGTTGAATTTACTTCATCAGCTCTTGTAGATATGGCTTTTCATAAAGGACAAAAGGTAACTGATCCAACAGTGTTTGAACGCCAAGAATTAGAAAAGCTGCAAATGCCTGATACAATTATTATGCGCCATCGTCCTCCACATTTTACGCATATATTTTCAGGTGATGGTTACGCCGCTGGTTACTATTCTTATATGTGGTCGGAAGTCCTTGATGCTGATGCTTTTCAGGCTTTTGAAGAAACGGGAGATGTTTTTAATTCAGAGCTTGCTGATAAGTTGAAACGTTTTATTTACTCTGCTGGGGGAAGTCGTGATCCAGAGGAGCTTTATAAAGCTTTTCGGGGACGGATGCCTTTACCAGAGGCAATGATTAACAAACGTGGACTATAAGATATAACGGTATGGTTAATACCATGCCGTTTTCATATTATTCGAAAAATGCAGTTGTGATTTATGCAAATTTTCTCTTCACCATAGCTCTGTAAACAGAGTTTTTTATCTTATTTGCTTTTTGTTTACGGAGGAAATTAGATTTTGTATTTTAAAGAGACATTATGGGAAAGAAAAATTATCAGCTCGATCTTTTTGATGCCCATTTGATGGAAACCATGATTTTTTTATAAAACTTAACTTTCGTTTGCCTAAAAGGTGAGTGTTTTGTTGTGCCATATCATCGAGGCTCATTGGAGGCTGACGCATAATATTACTCCGCTCTTTATTCTCTGATTCTTGTATAAGTTTTTGAATAACTTGATCGGTTGAGTAAGGATTTTCATGAGAAAAGGCATAAAAATTTAAAATATTTTTCAATGGTTTTTCTAAATAAGAGGCAAGTTTTTTCTTTCCTTCAGAGGTGAAATGCATGCCATTATTGGTGCGTAATTTGGTTATTTTTCCATTAATATCATAGCCTGAAAAAGAAAAATTTCCTTCTTCATCACTAAAGCCGCTCCAGATATCGAGGAAATATCCTCCTGCTGTTTCTGTTTCTTGTTTGTAGAGCGCATTAAAAATTTTCATTTTTTGTGTCAAAAGGTCATTTCCAAAAGAAGGCTGACTTATCCATATCCATGATTTTCCAGAGGCATGAAGACTTTCAGCAATTTCGATAATTCTTTGTTTGTAGATGTGCATCCATTCTGATTGATCTGTGTTAATTGTGCTATAAGAGTCTGTGATTGGTTGATTATCATTTGCACCGATCATCATGATAATAACATCGGGGTTATTTTGATCAATGAGTTTAGAAATATTGCTTTGCCAAGAATAATAATCCGTTCGAACTAAGCCGGAAGCTGGCATTGCGTTGTTCATGATAACGATATCGCTATTATTTATAAAAAACTTCTTAAGTGCATCGGCAACAGCAGAAGCTGTAAAATCCCCTATGACAAGAATGCGCTTTGCATTCTCATTTTTTAGCTTTTGTATATTTTTTTGTGTTACGATCTTTTTTTGCGGCTTGTCTATTTTTTGTTCTATAATTTGCGGTGGTTGTTGCGTCTGTTTGTTATGTTGTGATAACCATTTGAAGAAGTTCGTTGCTTTACTTGGGGATGGCTGTATGAGCCCCACAATAGAAAGTGAAAATAGCAATAATGTCAAGTATATCAGGCGAACAGAAGACAAAACCTTAGTCTCCATTATTGTTTGCGCAGGAGAAAAAGCACTTGAGATGATGGATATCCATTTGCTTTTAGACCGTGACGTAGTTGAAAGGCTTTAATTGCTTTGCGAGAAGCTGTTCCGATTTTTCCATCAACATTCCCTTTATAATAGCCCAGTGCACTTAAGCGAGATTGCAGTTCTTTGCATTCTTGGAAAGTAAGAGGTTGAAAAGGTCTTTGCCAATCATGCACCAATCCAGGATGTCCAGCGATGCGATCAGCAAGAAGAGCAACAGCAAACGCATAACGATCTGCATTATTATAATGTTTCAGAACAAAGAAATTTTTTGTGACTAAAAATATAGGTCCTTTTGCTCCATCTGGATATTTTAATATTGCTTGTTCAGCTAATGTAGGAAGAGGATGCCCATTTGCGTGTTTTACACCTAATTTTTTCCATTGCTCAAAGGAATACCACCCTTCAGGAAGGTTTTTCCCCTGCGGCACTTTTACCTCTACTCCCCAAATAAGATTAGGTTGCCAGCCATTTTTGTGGAGAAGGTTAGCAGCAGTAGCCAGAGCATCTGGAACAGAGTTCCAGATATCACGCCGTCCATCCTGGTCCATATCAACTGCATAGGCGAGATAACTGCTTGGAATAAATTGTGTATGCCCCAATGCACCGGCCCAAGATCCAGTGAGTTGAGAGCGTTTAATTTCGCCACTTTGTAAAATTTTCATAGCAGCAATCAGCTGTGTATGTGCATATTTTGCACGTTTTTTATCAGCATAGGCTAGAGTTGCAAGAGAGCGAATGGTATCACGCATTACACTTTTATTGGCTAAAACTTTCCCATAGTTGCTTTCCATTGACCAAATAGCAAGCAGAATATTGCGGTCAACACCAAAACGTTTTTCAATTTGAAGAAGCCATTTGTTCCATTTTTGAGTTTGGCGCCGTCCTTCTACAATTGCAATATCATGGATACGATTATCGAAATAGTTCCATGAAGGAGCAACAAATTCTGGTTGGTATGCGGCGCTTTTTAGAACTTCTGGATCAATGGCATTAACACCTTTAAATGCCATATGAAACGTAGAAGGGGTAATATTGTGAGAAATAGCTATTTTTTTAAATTCTTTAATCCAGTGTTTAAATCCGCTATCAGCATATGAAAGGGATACAAAAAACATTAAAAAAGCAGAAAAAATAACGGCAGAGCCAGTGAGAAGAGTTCTCCAAGTTATTGACTTCTCTAAAAAAGAGAAAGTCTTCAATTCTGTTTTTTGCATTTTGAAATCCCCATTAATATTCAATTTATTAGATGTGCAATAACTTTATCTTGTATTTAGTTGAATCGATAATATGATCAAGAAGAGGAGAAAACTAAAATAAATAATTCATTTTAATCTTTGCAATAAATTCTCATATTCTCTTTTACATTTTTGATTGTCCATTATAATGATAATCAAAACAATAAGATATCTTTTTTACCATTTCGTAAAAACATATGTTAAATAAAACAAAAAATATATGAATTCATTGAGGAGGATGAGTGTGCGTAAAATCCGGAAAGCTGTATTTCCAGTAGCAGGTCTTGGTACGCGTTTTCTTCCTGCGACAAAAACAATTCCTAAAGAAATGCTAACAGTTGTTGATAAACCTGTTATTCAATATGTTGTGGATGAGGCGAGGGAGGCTGGTATTGAGCATTTTATTTTTGTGACTGGACGTAACAAAGCAGTCATTGAGGATTATTTTGATGCGCAAGTTGAATTATACACGACACTTGCTGAATGTGGAAAGAAAGAAGATCTTGCACATTTATACCGTTTACAGCCATTACCAGGGTCAACTTCTTTCACTCGGCAACAGCAACCTTTGGGATTAGGGCATGCTCTTTGGTGTGCGCGTGAATTAGTTGCAGGGGAACCTTTTGCTTTGTTATTACCCGATATGCTGATTCAAGCCAAAAAGGGATGTCTTTCTGAGATGATTCGTCTTTATGAAAAGGTGGGGGGGGGAAATATTATTGCAGTTCAGGAATGCGATCTTGAGGAAGCACATAAATACGGTATAGTTGGCAAAGGTAAACAGATTGCCAATGGTTTTAAAATCACAAAAATGGTAGAAAAACCAGTGCTAGGAACGGCACCATCAAATTTGTACATCAATGGACGTTATATTTTGCAGCCAGAAATTTTTAATATTCTTTCCACTCAAGAACGAGGAACAGGAAATGAAATTCAATTAACAGATGCTATGATACGGCTTTCAAATGAACAAGATTTTTGGGGGTTGCAAGTAGAAGGGCGCACTTTTGATTGCGGTTCTAAAGCTGGTTTTATTGAAGCCAACGTTGCATTTTCTTTGGCACGCGCTGATATGCACAGCCATGTTTCTGCCTCATTGAAAAATTTACTGGAAACCATTAATGTTGAAAAATAATATAGATCTCTCATTTAATTTTATTGATCGAATTTGATTATGATAACACCGTCTCCTCATATGGCTTTGCAAGGTGCTGTTGCATCAGCGCTTAAAACACTTGCCAGTGAAAAGCAGGGGCTTGAAGTCCTTGAAAAAGCTCTTCTGGGAAGTCTTTCTTCTTCTTTTGAAGCGGCTGTTCAAACTATTAGAAATGCTCGTGGACATGTGGTAATTACTGGTCTTGGGAAAAGTGGTCATATAGGGACAAAAATTGCAGCAACCCTAGCCTCAACTGGAACGCCTGCCTTTTTTGTTCACGCTGCAGAAGCCAATCATGGTGATCTTGGTATGATTGGATCTGATGATGTTATTCTTGCTTTATCATGGTCTGGTGAAACTCAAGAGTTAAGTGGTATTATCAGTTATGCGGCGCGTTTTCGTATCCCCCTTCTTGCGATGACATCAAGTGAGTGCTCTGTATTAGGACGACAAGCTGACATTGTTTTATTATTACCAAAGATAGAAGAGGCTTGCCCCCATGGGCTTGCTCCTACAACTTCAACAATTATGCAATTGGCAATGGGAGATGCATTAGCGGTTTCTCTTTTAGAAATGCGTGGTTTTACCGCAACGGATTTCAAAATATATCATCCTGGTGGTTCTCTTGGTGCAAGCCTTAAATACGTGTGTGATATTATGCACGAGGGTGATAATATTCCTTTGGTTATGCAGGGAACATCTATGATTGAAGCGATGAATGTTTTGGTGGAAAAGCATTTTGGTTGTGTTGGTGTTGTGAATCAAGAAGGCGAACTAATCGGAATTGTAACCGATGGCGATCTTGCACGTAACATGCATTTTAATTTATCAAAATTTAATGTTGACGAGGTGATGACCAAGGCTCCTAAAGTTGTAAAACCAAATACACTTGTTGGTGCAGCAACAGCTTTCATTAATGATCATCATATTGGTGCATTTTTCGTGGTTGAAGATAAAAAACCGATAGGAATTGTTCATTTTCATGATCTTTTGCGCATTGGCGCTGCCTAGATTAAAGTTTCCCTATCAAATAAAATGTTATTTTAGGTTAAAATAGATTGAATGATACAAAGTCACAGTTTTATTGTGAGGTGACTTTACTGATATTCTGTGGAAGAAAATGGTTATTTTACGCTGTTTAGAAAATTTTCAGGATAAAGATTATATTAGTCTCTTTGCGTATTTTAGAGAGGATTTTCTATCAGGAGGAGAAAGGATCGCCTCCTGCTTAATGTATGTGCCCCCTCTGTTCTTAAGAGAGGCTTCCCTTGTACGTTGTTTAAGATTTCCGCTTAAGGAAAAACTGTGCTCCTGTATGTGAGGTGCAGAGAAGTTGTGTGGCGTCATATGACATTGTACAATTGACTCTAGAAATTGTTCCACGGAGAATAGAGCGTATTTCAATTTCTATATTTTGGGCATTGAGATAATTATATGCCCCTTCTGATAGTTTTTCTTCTGTATCTGCTGCACGCGTTTCAAAAACACCATTGTGGAAAGAAGAAATAATACCATTCTCATCAACCCATTTTCCATCAATTCCAGTTGGCATATTTGAGTTATAATATTGCGAAAAGCTACAGGCACTTAACAGCAAGGTGGTAGTTGTAAGACATAAAATATGATAGGTATGTTTCATTTATTGCACTCTATTTAGATTATTTTGCTCTCTAGTTTTTATAACATTATTAAATTACTCCATGAGTCAATATGAAAAATTTGATGAAAATCAATGAAAAAGCAAAAAAATGGAAAAAAATGCCTTAATGTTGTATTTAATTAATAGCTTGATGAAGTTCGTAAGTGAAACACAAGAGGTGAAATATTTCTTATGGTTTACAACAATTTTTATATTAAGCTGCTGAGTAGTCTCAAAGGAGATTATTGACATTATGGTTGGTCCCATTCTTGTTGCGAGTGAAGATTATGGAAGACGTATAGAACTTTCTGCTATGCTGCGAGGTTTTGGTTATCGTGTCATTGAAGCAGAAAATGGTCTCCGTACGATTGATCTTTTACACAGGCGTAAAAACATTGTGCTTGCACTCCTTGATGTCGTTATGAGTGATTTGAGTGTGAGCGATTTGATTAAAATGATTAGAGTTGCTGGTGTTTCTGTTCCTATTGTCGTTATAGCACAACAAGAGAATCAGAATTTACTCCAGAAGGCTTTAACAGCTGGAGCTATTGATTATTGGATCCACCCAGTAACATTATTACGCGTAAGGGTTACTTTGGATATTCTTGCTCTTATTTCTGCCTTGGAGCATGAAGTTCGAGATATTCGGCGAAAAAAAGAGAATCATTTACGGTTTTCTGATCTTTGCATAAAAAGTAGAGCTATGCAGGTAGTGTTAGAACAATCGAGACAAGCAGCAACTTCTTTACAGAATCTTTTGATAGAGGGGGAAGTTGGAACAGGACGTGAGACATTAGCTCGGATTATTCATCATGAGGGATTATTCTCGGAAGGTGTTTTTATTCGCTTTCAATGTTCAGCCATCGTTGATCCAGAAGAAGAAAATCAGCAGTGGTTTAAAGAATTCCTACCATTGGTTTCTTCTCTTGAAAAAGGGACACTTTGCCTTTGTGATATTGATCGACTTGAGCCCATACAGCAAAAACGGTTTGCTCATTACCTTAAAGAAAGGGAAAGGGATACAAAAGGAGATTTTTTCCCTTTTCGGATCATTGCTATTTCAACATCGCGTTTAAAGGATTTGGTTAAAGAGAACTTTTTTTTGCATAGTTTGTTTGAACAATTTTCTCACTTGTCTATTAGCGTCCCTGCTTTACGAGAATTAAGGGATGATTTTCCAGAGATCACACAACGTTTGATTGATCGTATTATCACCGAAACAGGGCGGTCACATGTCCATGGTTTAGCAGGATCTGCTCTTTCCTTGCTTATGCAGTATGATTGGCCTGGTAATAAAAATGAGCTTGAAAACTTTTTATTTCGTGCGATTTTACTCAGTGAAGGACCGTTATTAACTGTTCGAGATTTTCCGCAATTAATGGGAAATCCATTAATGAATGTTCCCAATATCATTGAGGATAATATGCAAGAAGATAATGAACAAGAATCTATAAAATTTTTGAATACTGATGGGCATGTGCGTACTTTTGCAGAGATGGAACATGATATTATCGAGAAAGCGGTTAAACATTATAAAGGACATATGAGTGAGATTGCGCGCCGCCTTCATATTGGTCGCTCTACACTTTATAGAAAAATGGAAGAATTGCGAGCAATAAGAAATCAAGAAAGAAAGTAAAATTCATAACAAATCTCTCTTCATGACAAGTATGAGTTTCAAAAAAATAGAGTGGATTTTGATAAAGTCCGTGGGGGGCTTAAGAAAACAATCATTTATTGTAAAATTTATCTATAGAGGATGATTTTGTAGATTTAAATGAAATATAAATTTTATGTGACTATTTTAATCGTCTGTTTCAGTTTATACAATTTTAGTTGAGTTTACATTTATTAAAGCAGAGAAGCATTTTTAAAAACTTTTAAATACTACCGCTAAAATTTTTGTATCATTAATATTAAATTTATACTCTCTTAAGCAAGAGGTGGCATTTTATCTGCTACACGGTTAAGATAAAGTGATTAGTATTATCGTTTGCATTACTGATGATGCGATAGCTTAAAATAGAAAGTTTGTCCTCTTTGACTCTTTTACATATTGTTATTGGTTTTGTCCTCTTTTTTTTTATTGCATCTATGTTGGCAATCTACACCTATGGGCGTTTTATGAAAAATGCTAGGGGGCAATGTTCTTATGCGCTACCTATTCAGAAAGATGAAACTAAGCTTGATCGTATCATTAGTCAATTAGCTGAGGAAGAAAATGGATTGGGGATTGATAAAGATGCCCTTTCCCTCATTATCAGCAATTTGGATGCGTTTTGTGTTCGTGCAATAGGAGCTGCAGAGGCTGGGCGTAGCCTTGATCTGATGTATTATATTTGGGATGATGATTTAACAGGGCGTCTATTATTAAGTGAAATAGTTAAGGCAGCGGATCGGGGTGTTCGGGTACGGCTTCTTTTGGATGATATTAATGCTCAAGCACGTGATCCAGCTTATATTGCGCTAGATAAACATCCTCATATCGAGGTGAGAGTGTTTAATCCAGGACGATCGCGTAAAGGTGGATTACGCCGTGGTTTAGAGATTATATTACGGGCGATTACTGTTACACGTAGAATGCATAATAAAGCTTTTATTGTTGATGGTAGAATCGCTTTTGTAGGAGGACGTAATCTTGCAGATTCTTATTTTGATGCTGGTGAAGAATCCCATTTTCGAGATTTAGATTTGATGTTAATCGGACCTTCTGTTAAAAAGGTGGAAAGTATTTTTGATGATTTTTGGAATAGTGCTGTTGTTTTGCCAATTCATACTTTGGTTGTTCCTAAAAGCGCAAGTGATCTTAGCTATTGGAAGGATAAATTACAAAAATTTCGGGATTCCAAGGTTGCAAAAGTTTATTTAGATTATGTCAAAGAGCACATTAATTTTGATTGTTTTATTCAAACAGGAAGGCGGTTATTTTTAGCAGAAAAAGTTGTTGTTCTTTCTGACCCTCCAGAAAAAGCATTGCGTAAAAAAGCAAGCAATTGGCTTATGAAGGCACTTTCAAAGGTTATTGGAAATGCCCAAAAAACGGTTCAGATTACGTCACCTTATTTTGTTCCTGGTAAGGTTGGAACGCAGAATTTTAGTAATTTGGTTTCAAAGGGTGTTGATGTCAAAATTCTGACGAATTCTTTAGCAGCTACTGATGTAGCATTGGTGCATGGTGGTTATGTATCGTATCGTAAGGCGTTGTTGAAAAGTGGTGTTAAGCTTTATGAATTAAAAGCGGAGGGCAACACCCATGGGTTACGGTTGTTTCGATCGAGTAAGGCAAGTTTACATGCCAAAGCTTTTTTAATTGATCGTAAAACAGCTTTTATTGGATCTTTAAATTTTGATCCAAGATCAGCATCATTAAATACAGAAATGGGCATTCTTTTTGAATGTGCTCCTATTACAGCAAGATTAGATTTGTTGTTTTCTGAAGAAATCACAGGGGAAATGAGCTATCATCTGCGTCTTGGTAATAATAACCGTATTTATTGGGATTTTATTGAAAATGAAAAAAAATATAGCATTGACCATGAGCCAGAAAGCAGTTTTTGGCGTCGCGCATTTGCAAAAATAATAAGTTGGTTACCTATTGAATCACAATTGTAAATTTTTATAAACCAAAAAAAATATTTATTTTTCTTTTCATTTTGTTTGTAGCATGGCATAATTTTTTGCCAATCTACCATGTATGAGAACCGCAGTTGTATTTTAAAGCTCCTTGCGGTGTTTTATTATAAAAGGAATTTTGCTATGGCAAAGATTGTTGAAACGGGGACAGGTGCATTGGCACTGACTTTTGATGATGTACTTTTACAGCCCGGTCATTCTCTTGTTATGCCTAGTCAAGTGGATCTCAGTACGCGCATTGCAGCGGATATTAAGCTCAATTTGCCATTGCTTTCTGCTGCAATGGATACGGTAACAGAATCGCGTTTGGCAATTGCTATGGCTCAAGCTGGAGGTCTTGGGGTTATTCATCGTAATATGTCTCCTGCAGAACAGGCGGAAGAAGTCCGCCAAGTAAAAAAGTTTGAATCTGGTATGGTTGTTAATCCAGTCACAATTGGACCAGATGCAACACTTGAAGAAGCGAAATCTTTGATGCGCTCTCATGGCATTTCAGGTATTCCGGTTGTTGAAAATAGTGTTAAAGGTGAGACAGCGGGACGACTTGTTGGCATTTTGACCAATAGAGATGTCCGTTTCGCATCAGATCCAAAACAAAAAATTTATGAATTAATGACGCATGAAAATTTGATCACAGTGCGTGAAAATGTCCAACTTAATGAAGCAAAATATCTTTTACATCATCATCGTATTGAAAAATTATTAGTTGTGGATGAACAAAATCGTTGTGTCGGACTGATAACAGTTAAGGATATTGAAAAAGCAAAATTAAATCCAAATGCTGCTAAAGATTCTCAAGGGCGCTTGCGTGCTGCAGCGGCCAGTAGTGTTGGGAATGGAGGGATTGAGCGTGCTGAACGCCTCATAGACGCGGGTGTTGATGTGTTGGTCATTGATACAGCGCATGGACATTCTCAACATGTGCTAGAAACTGTTGAACGAATTAAAAAGATGGCTTCCTCTCCAGCTGTTATTGCTGGGAACGTAGCAACCGCTCAAGCAACGCAGGCATTGATTGACAGTGGTGCAGATGCGGTAAAAGTTGGTATTGGTCCTGGATCTATTTGCACAACGCGTATAGTTGCTGGTGTCGGTGTTCCTCAACTTGCAGCCATTATGAATGCCGCAGAAGTTGCTGAAAAAGCGGGCATTCCCATTATTGCAGATGGTGGAATCAAAGCATCAGGTGATTTTGCTAAAGCTTTAGCTGGTGGGGCTTGTGCAGCGATGATTGGATCTCTTTTAGCAGGTACAGAAGAAAGTCCTGGTGAAGTTTATCTTTATCAAGGTCGATCTTTTAAAGCCTATCGTGGTATGGGATCTGTTGGTGCTATGGCACGAGGATCGGCAGATCGCTATTTTCAAGATGATGTTCGTGATGAACTTAAGTTGGTTCCTGAAGGTGTGGAGGGGCAGGTGGCTTATAAAGGGCCTATAGCATCAGTTCTACATCAGCTTGCTGGTGGACTTCGTGCTTCAATGGGGTATGTTGGAGCAAAAGATCTCGTAGAGTTTCGTGAAAAAGCAATGTTTGTACGTATTACGAATGCGGGACTCCATGAAAGTCATACGCATGATGTTTCTATCACACGGGAGAGTCCAAACTATCGTGGGCCAGTTTAAAGATATTTAAAGATATAAGAGCATAATGTCATATCGCATAAATATAAAATCTTCCGAGAACAAGAGAGAGAGACTGCGCTTTTTTCTGTTTGTGATTTGGTGTAATAATCCCAAAAAGGAAAGAATTAGAGGTCAAAACTCTAATTCTTTCTGTTAAGACTATATGAAATAAGTTATATAAAATTAGAATTAACTTTTTGTAGTCTTCCGTCCTGTCTTTGACGCACGTTGGCGAGTGTTTGTCTGATCACTTTGGACGGATTTCTTTCCGTTGTTTGAGGGCATTGTGTTATGACGGCTTTTAGATGAAGTTGTTTTTCCATTATTATAAGTCATTATTTTCTCCTTTTAAATTGTCTGGCAGTTGCCAGTAGAGTAAAAACGGTCATGCCAAATAGTGGTTCCAAGCATTTTCTAAAAAGTTAATTTTTTGGTGAACGTAAGATGGACGTGTTTAATTTTATGAGAAGATTTTTTCTATTTTTTCAGATGGATAGCCCTAAAAAGATGGGAGATATTTGATTTTTTCTGTTATTCAGATAATCCTCGTAAATTTTATTTTACGCAATAATTAAGGAGTTTGTTTTTTCGTAATGCATGGCGGAAATAAGTTCTTTATGGATGGCTGCGTATCTTTTAGTATAAGAGGTAGAGGGATAAAAAGTGAATGGGCAGAAGATGAAAGGAAAAATCTAGATACTCTAATATTGGATCTTATAAAAAGTATGATCAGATCATTTTAATGTTGAATGTAAATTTTTAATGGTTTTGAGAAGGTTTTATTGGCAAGAAGAAGATAATATTATTTTTTTAGATGATTTAAGATTTTATTATTTTAATGGGAGAAATGAATGCGATTAGGTGGGCGTTTGCAAGCAGCAATAGATGTTCTCAAAGAGATAGAAATGAAGCATCGCCCAGTAGGAGAAGCTTTAAAGGATTGGGGGCTTTCTCATCGCTTTGCTGGAGCAGGTGATCGCGCAGCTATTGGCACAATCGTTTATGATGTTTTAAGACGACGCTATTCTTTACAATGGCGTATGGAGAGTGATGATATCCGAGATATCGTTTTTGGTGCCTTATTAGATTCTGGAAAAATGACGCTGGAGCAAATTGACGGTGAGTTAGCAGAAGATCGGTTTGCGCCGCAGTTATTAGGAGCTAAACAGCGTAAATCGTGGCAAGGTCAGCAATTAGTGGATGCTCCAGACTATATTCGTGGTGATATTCCGCAATGGTGTCAAGCGCATCTGCGTCCTTTATTTGGTGATAATTGGATCACTGAAGCGGCTGCGTTAGCAACGCGTCCTTCTTTAGACCTACGGGTAAATAACTTAAAGGCAACACCAGAAAAGGTGTTGAAAGAATTAGCAAAAACCAAACTTAAATCTTTGCCATGGTTTGAGCAAGCTTTGAGAATTGCACCGATTGAAAAGTTTAACCGTCATCCTAATGTTCAAGTGGAACCAGCTTTTCAAAAAGGACACTTTGAAATACAGGATTTAGGATCTCAAATTGTTGCTCACCTTGTGGAAGCGCGAGAAAGCATGCAGGTATTAGATTATTGCGCAGGTGCTGGGGGTAAAACATTAGCTTTAGCTTCCGATATGAACAATCGTGGGCAAATTTATGCTTATGATTCAGACAAAGCTCGTTTGGCTCCTATTTTTGATCGTCTTCGACGCGCTGGTGTTCGTAATGTACAAATACGAGTGCAAAGAGAAGAATTAAAACCATTAACAGGTCAGATGGATAGAGTTCTACTAGATGCACCATGTAGTGGGACAGGAACATGGCGTCGTCGTCCAGATGCGAAATGGCGTTTAACATTAGAACAGGTGAAACAACGCCAAACAGAACAGAGATCTATTTTGAATGAAGCGATAGCTTATCTTAAGCCAAATGGGCGCCTAGTCTATATTACCTGTTCTCTCTTTACAGATGAAAATGAGGAACAAATTTCCCGTTTCCTTCAACAACATTCTCATTTTGCTCCAATAGATATGCCAGCGCTTTGGCAGAAACATTTTAGTTTTTCTCCTGTGCAACCAGTTTTTTCAAATTATGGACTTACTTTGTCGCCGGCCACAACACAAACAGATGGGTTCTTTTTATCTGTGTTGCAAAAAAAACATTGATCCATATTTTTGCATTTTTTATCATAAATTTTACGAGAATAATCTTTTTCTTAAGAAAATAGGCTTGTGAAAAAAGAAAGATTGAATCATAACTCGCATGAGTTTTCTTTTACAATTGTTGATTGGTTTTCTATGAGCATATCACATCCAGACACGGTTCTTATTATTGACTTTGGTTCACAAGTTACACAACTTATTGCACGACGGGTACGAGCAATGGGGGTATATTGTGAAATTGCTCCTTTTCAATTGGCTTTAGAAGCTGTGCGCCGCATAAATCCTAAAGCTATTATTTTATCAGGGAGTCCTTATTCCGTTATTGATGAGGGCTCTCCGCGTGCTCCAATGGAAATTTTTGAGGCGGGTATTCCGATTCTGGGTATTTGCTATGGTGAACAAGTCATGTGTGTTCAGCTTGGAGGAAAGGTTGAAGCTGGACATGAGCGTGAATTTGGGCGTGCTTTTTTGGAAGTGCAAGAAGAGAGTGCTCTTTTTGATGGAGTGTGGGAAAAAGGTTCTCGTTATCAAGTATGGATGAGCCATGGTGACCGTGTGGCAGCTTTACCAGAAGGTTTTCGTGTCATAGGGACCTCAAACGGAGCTCCCTATGCGGCTATTGCTGATGAAAAAAGACATTTTTATGCAGTACAGTTTCATCCTGAAGTTATCCATACACCAGATGGTACAAAACTTTTGCAAAACTTTATTCATAAAATCTCTGCTATTAAAGGTGGTTGGTCAATGGCTTCTTATCGTGAGCAGGCAATTGCTACGATACGACAAAAAGTTGGGAAAAGTCGTGTGATTTGTGGTCTTTCAGGGGGGGTGGATTCATCTGTTGTAGCGGTACTCCTTCATGAAGCCATAGGAGATCAACTGACATGCATTTTGGTAGACCATGGGCTGATGCGCAAGAATGAAGCTGAAGAAGTTCTCACGCTCTTTCGTGATCATTATAACATAGAGCTTATTCACGTTAATGCTGCCGATATATTTCTTAATGCTTTAGAGGGTGAGACAGATCCAGAAAAAAAGCGCAAAACGATTGGTCGCCTTTTTATTGAAGTTTTTGAAGAAGAAACTAAAAAAATAGGAGGTGCAGAGTTCTTAGCACAAGGAACACTTTATCCAGATGTTATTGAGAGTGTGTCTGCTATTGGTAAAACGGTAACCATTAAAAGCCATCATAATGTGGGTGGGCTGCCAGAACAGATGAATATGCAACTTGTAGAACCGTTGCGTGAGCTCTTTAAGGATGAGGTTCGCTTGCTAGGGCGAGAGTTAGGATTACCAGAGCAGTTTATTGGTCGCCATCCTTTTCCAGGTCCAGGTCTTGCAATTCGCTGTCCAGGTACTGTGACCCGTGAAAAATTAGAAATTTTACGTGAAGCAGATGCTATTTATCTTGAGGAAATCCGTAAAGCCGGTCTTTATGACGAAATTTGGCAAGCTTTTGCTGTTCTTCTTCCTGTTCAAACTGTTGGCGTGATGGGGGATGGTCGCACTTATGAATTTGTTTGTGCTCTTCGTGCCGTCACATCTGTAGATGGAATGACTGCTGATTTTTATCCCTATGATATGGCGTTTTTAGGTAAGACGGCAGCACGTATTATTAACGAAGTTAGAGGGATTAATCGTGTTGTATATGATGTAACCTCAAAGCCTCCTAGTACTATTGAATGGGAATAATTAAAATGAAGGATAAGCCTTTATCTGGCAATCTGTACGCTAATATCGTTTAAAATTGAGAAGTGTGGAATTTTGCATGTCTGAGAAAAAAATTGTTGCACACCGTGGCGGAGCTCATCTTTATCCTGAAAATACTCTTTCGGCATTTAATAATGCTATAGCGTTAGGTGTTGATGAAGTTGAATGCGACGTTCATTTGCTGAAAAGCGGTGAAGTGGTTGTCTTTCACGACTTCCGTCTAGACCAATTGGTTGGAAAAAAGGGGTATATTCACGACATTGATAATGAAACACGCAAACAACTCTGCGTAAAAGGAAGCCAAGAAGCACCTCCCTTATTAGAAGAGGTGCTTGATCTTTTAGCACCAACGAATATTGCATTGCATCTTGAAATCAAGACATGTGGTGAAGTGGAGCGTGAAACAATATTATCCCAAAAAGCGCTTGCGCTAATAAAAAGCCGAAATTTATCAGAACGGGTTTCTGCAATTAGTTTTGATCCTTTGATCCTTCGTCCTTTTATTGAAGCAGGAATACCATCTGGTCCATGTGTTGATAATCTTGAAGGTGATATGTACCGTCATTTTTCTGTATGGAAGCAATTAGGTTATTCTGATCTAAGTTTAGATGGCTCCATTGTTTCACAGGACTTTATTGAATCAGCTCTTGAGGCTGGTTTTACTGTAGGGGTATGGACAATTAATGGAAAAGCTCGGTTATCACATTGGCTTGACATGCCTGTACATTATATTACGACAGATCAACCCGATCTCGCATTGCAATTGCGTGCACAAAGGTAAAAATACATCAATACAAAGGGAACTATATATCCTCATAAAGCTAGCGTAATGAAAGAAGAAAATTATCTAATATATAACAATAATACATTGATTTATAATGATAATTAATGGTTCATTCATATGAATAAGAGATCTTAATACGTAAGATTTTCTTATTTCAAATCTTTTTACAATGAATCAATCAAAATCATTCGTTTACACATTACAAGCAGGGTTGGTGTGTGGATAAAAAATTATTGAGAAAAGAATAAAAATATTCATTTAACGTATTTCAAATGCAAGACTTGTTGAAGCATTAGGGGCTCATATGATGGCATACAAAAAGTCTTATATAATTTAGTGGAGAGGCTTTATGGCTTATTTTATAGGAGCTATCATGAAATGTAGATGTATTGAAAGATTTTTTAACAGCATGGAAATTGGTAATACAATGTCATTTTGTTTTGCGTGAGGAGCGTGATCTCACTACAGGAAAGGAACTATTAAGCGTTTCAAAATGATTTTCGTAGTTTTAAGAAAAATTCTATTTGTCTCTTCGTTAAATTCAGTAGCAACATCGTGTTAAAGTTATAAGCCGAAAGTTATAAGACAAATAGCAAAAGAATAAATAATTCTTTTTAAAAAAAGTAAATCCAGATATTAGAATAGTCATTGAATGACATTTACGATCTATATCTTTTTACCAATTGACTTTGCTTATTTAAGCCATCTCACTTTTTTCAGATAGTTACAAACGCGTATCTCGTTAATACATAAGAAAGCTTATAAAAGAAAACGAATAAATTTAAACAAATTCATTTGACCTTTTGGTGGTTCCTGTTTAAATGAGAGAATATATTTCTGAAATAAAACTGTCATAGCATGTTCATGTGTAATACTATAAATTTAGGGGTAGTTTGTATTCCATCACTTCAGAAAGGGTGAGCCATGAGTCGTTTTTATCTTTCCATAGCGGCCACGGTTGCTATCATAATGTCTACAGCGGGAATAACAGCAAGTTTTGCGCAGACAAAAATCAGCTTTTGGCATTCTATGAGTGGTGAATTAGGAAAGCAAACTGAAAGTCTCATTAACGATTTTAATGCAAGTCAATCAGAGTATAAAGTTGTTCCTTCATTTCGCGGCGAATATGAAGAGGGGTTGATTTCACTCATTGCAGCATTTCGTGGAAAGAAACAACCAGTGCTTGCCCAAATTTATGACGTTGGTACTGGAACTATGATGGCTGCAAAAGGCGCAATCTATCCATTTTATCAACTTATGGCTGATACAAAACAAGAATTTGATCCTACAGATTATTTCCCTGCTATTAGTGGTTATTACTCCGATGAACAGGGACGTATCATCTCTATGCCATTTAATATTTCAACTCCCATTCTTTATTATAACAAAGATATCTTTAAAAAAGCAGGGCTTGATCCGGAACAGCCTCCTAAAACGTGGCAAGATATAGAAGACTTTTCCAAAAAAATTCTTGAGACTAAAGCGGCAACTTGCGGTTTTACGATGGCTTATGCTGCTCAATGGATTGGTATAGAAAATTTTTCAGCGTTGCATAATGTTCCTTTTGGAACGAAGGAAAATGGCTTTAAAGGACTTGATTCAGAACTTACATTTAATGGACCTTTACAAGTGCGTATGTGGACTGACCTGAAAAAGTGGTCTGATCAAGGTATTTTCCGTTATGGTGGTCCAGCAGGTGCATTGGATTCAACACCAATGTTTATGGCACAAAATTGTGCAATTTTTATGCAATCTTCAGGATCACATGCTGGAATTGTTTCGGAAGCTCAGTTTGATGTGGGAGTTGGTATGCTACCGTATTATAAGGATGCAGAAGGAACACCACAAAATTCAGTTATTGGGGGAGCTTCTATTTGGGCGTTTAAGGGACATACCCCAAAGGAATATGCAGGGGCAGCCGCTTTTCTTAAATTTCTTTCAAAAACAGAAAACCAAGCAAAATGGCATCAGGAAACAGGTTATCTTCCAACCACAAAAGCGACTTATGAATTGAGCAAAAAACAACATTTCTATGAAAAAACGCCAGGTGCGGATATAGCTATCAAACAGATTAATCTTAATCCACCAACAGTTAACTCGAAAGGGATAAGATTTGGTAATTTACCACAAATCCGTGCCATTCTTGATCAAGAGTTGGAAGCTGTTCTTAGTGGTTCAAAAACACCGAAAGATGGTTTAGATGAGACCGTTGAACGTGGAAATAAACTCTTGCGTGAATTTGAAAAATCTAATCATTAATCTCGTTTTATTGTTAAACATTAAAGACTCAACAAAAACAGTTGAGTTCTTTTTGTTTATCTTTTTAAAGTCTCTACATTTAAAGAGCCCTACGAATGCAAGAAAAACATGCATATTTTAAAAATAGTCTACTTTCTTACGGACTGCTTTTTCCTCAGCTTCTTGTGACTTTTTTGTTTTTCTTTTGGCCTGCTGCTCAAGCAATAAAATCATCTTTTGAGCGTGAAGACCCTTTTGGCTTTACAACAACCTTTATTGGTTTTGAAAATTATCTAACCGTTCTTTCTGATCCTACTTATCTGCAATCACTTCTTACAACCGCAGTATTTTCCATCTCAGTTACTGTCGCTTCAATGACAATATCACTTCTCTTAGCTGTCTGTGTTGATCGTGTCATCCGTGCAAAAAAGGCTTATACAATGCTTTTGCTCTGGCCCTATGCTGTTGCTCCAGTATTGGCAGGTATATTATGGCTGTTTATCTTTCATCCCACCATCGGAATTATCCCTTTTCTTCTCGAGAAAATAGGGGTGCTATGGAATTATCGTATTAATGGCACTCAAGCAATGATTCTTATTGTCATAGCAGCTAGTTGGAAACAAATTTCTTACAATTTTCTCTTTTTTCTTACGGGGCTTCAGTCTGTTCCGCGTTCTCAAATAGAAGCAGCCGCCATTGATGGTGCTGGTCCCTTTAAACGATTTTGGACTGTGGTCTTCCCGCAAATTTCACCAACGACGTTTTTCCTTCTTATTGTCAATGTCAATTATGTTATGTTTGATACCTTTGGTATTATTGATAATACAACTTCTGGAGGTCCTGCGCGTGCAACGAGCATCCTCGTCTATAAAGTATATGACGATGGCTTTAGAAATCAAATAATCGGTGCATCAGCAGCACAATCAACAATATTGATGTTGATGGTTATTGTCTTAACCTTTATTCAGTTTCGCTGGATTGAGCGCCGTGTACAATATTAGGAAGTAAATTATGGTTGAAAATCGCCCTATTTTGAAATTTCTAACCCATATTACTCTCATTGTTGGCATTATCATTATTTGCTTTCCAGTTTACGTTGCTATCATTGCATCAACCCATAGTTCAGCAGCATTCAACTCAGGAACACTTCCTCTTTTACCTGGGAAATATACTTTGGAAAATTATAAAACAATCTTTGGTGATGGCCTTGCACAACTCGGTCTTCCCAACCTCTGGCCACTCTTAATGAATTCACTTATTATGGCTCTTGGGATTAGTATTGGGAAAATTATTATTTCACTTTTGTCTGCTTATGCAATTGTTTACATGCGTTTTCCTTTCCGAAAAACTGCTTTTGTTCTTATTTTTGTTACATTAATGCTCCCTGTCGAAGTTCGTATTCTTCCAACCTATGAGGTTGTTGCGAAATTGGGGATGATCGACACCTATAGTGGAATGATTATTCCACTTATTGCATCTGCAACCGCTACATTTTTATTTCGCCAGTTTTTTTTGACTATTCCAGATGAACTCTTAGAGGCGGCACGTGTTGATGGTGCAGGTCCAGTTAAATTTTTTAAGGATATTCTTCTTCCTCTTAGTAAAAGCAATATCGCTGCTTTATTTATCATTATGTTCATTTATGGATGGATACAATATCTCTGGCCTCTTATCATCACAACGGATCAAAATCATCAAACGATCCTTATTATTTTAAAACAGCTTATTGTCGAATCACTTCAACATGATCCTCAATGGAATATACTCATGGCAGTATCGGTTGTTGCCATGGTTCCCCCTGTTCTTGTTGTTATCTTCATGCAACGGCTTTTTATCAAAGGCCTTATTGAAACGGAGAAGTAATTATGGCCATAATCCAGTTATCAAATATAAAAAAACGGTATGACAACGGCATTCTGGTCATTGATGATTTAAACTTAACTGTTGCTGATAAAGAACTTCTTGTTCTTGTCGGTCCTTCAGGGTGCGGAAAATCAACCTTATTGCGTATTATAGCAGGACTTGAACAAGTTACCTCAGGTGAATTATGTATTGATAACGAACGTATCAATGATCGTGAACCAGCTGATCGTGATATTGCTATGGTTTTTCAAAATTATGCTCTTTATCCCCATATGACAGTTCGTGGAAACTTAGAATATGGTCTTAAAAATCGTAAAACTCCTAAAGAAGAAATTAAAAAACGCATCGCACATGCTGCAAAACTTTTGGAGATAGAATCATTTCTTGATCGTAAGCCACGACAATTATCAGGAGGACAACGTCAGCGTGTTGCAATGGGGCGTGTGATTGTACGCCAACCCCGTGTTTTTCTCTTTGATGAACCTCTTTCAAATCTTGATGCAAAATTGCGGGCGCAAATGTGTATTGAAATAAAAACACTACAGCGTTCATTAGGAACGACCAGCCTCTATGTTACCCATGATCAACTAGAAGCTATGACATTAGCTGATAGAATAGTCGTTTTGAATAAAGGAGCTATCGAGCAAATTGGAACACCAATGGAAATTTACGACACTCCAGCAACAACATTTGTTGCTGATTTTATTGGTTCTCCTCCTATGAATTTTCTTGATCGCCATGTCTTAGAACAACATTTAGGGCATTCATTTTCTTATGGCGAAGAAACTGATCTTTTAGCATTCAGACCTGAAATAATCTTATTAGGCGAACATCCGGATAAAGGACCTGTCTTTCACACAAAAATTGAGCTTATCAAGCCTATCGGAACAGGTTGCCATGTTTTAACGCGTTGGAATAATATCATCTTTACGATTGAAATAAAAGAACGCTTGACACACGACTATGGGCAAAAACTAAGTTTCACTGTCGCTCATCAGAATTTTCATACTTTTAACAAAAACACTGGAAAGCGCACAAATAGTAAGTAAGCATTAATTGATTGTGACACGACTTTCTTTTATGTTGCGTTTCGATTTTCTCGATTGCATTTACAAAATCAGGTTGTAACCGATGGGATTAAAAACAAAATTTTAAAAGTTTTGGTAATGATCCATTGTCCCATGGCGCTGAGAATGTCAAAACATTTATATGAAGAAAATATGCATTTTCACGGTCTGTGAGAAGAATATTATTTTCAAATCTCAAACATAATAAAATCATTTTCACTATAAAAAATATTAATATAAAATAACCATTGATTAACCATATTATTGCTCATAAAAAACAATATATTATCATGTGTTTCTTGATGTAATAATTTATGTAACTTATAAAAAGTAAATGAGAGAAATAGAGGGAAACAATAATTCACAGATGAGAGGGGATGCGCCCCATATCGTAGCTTTGATCCCTAACATAAGAAGTCTATTTGATCCAAAAAATACGACGCTGTTCTAAATAGTCTGTACGAGAATAGGCATATTCTATTTTACTGCTGACTATATGATCTTAAATGGTTTCAGAGATCCTATAAGAGGCATTTTTTCTTCAAGTGGTTTTTATTCATACACTCATTCTACTTGTATGTTATAAATGGAGTTGGGTAGATAAAAATACTTTAAGAAAGAGACCCCAAATGCTTCTTATGAATCGTTTCAAGTGTCGAGAGTTATTGTAAAAGAAGCGTTGGAAAATAGAATGATGCCGCTGACGATCTGGGCATCATGAGGCAATAAATCCACTTACTTTATCTATCTTAGCATCTATTGAGTATAAATTTCTCTGTAAAAGTAACTTTATTTTATATCAATATTATCAATTATAGATGTTGGGTATCATTAGTAATATAATCATAGACTTACGATTTTATGAACGCTTTTTTATCTCTTTTGTAGAAAATCTTAATGTTTTGTGATGGCATCAATGATGGTATTCACATTATGTTCCATCATATCGAGATAAGTTGCTGCAGGGCCATTTTTATTTGACAATGCATCAGAATAAAGAGTCCCACCAATTTTTAAACCTGTTTCTTTTGCAATCTGTTTTATGAGCCGAGGATTAGAGATATTTTCAACGAATAGTGCAGCTGCTTTATTCGCCTTAATTTGTTTGATAAGTTTAGCAACATCGGCTGCGGTTGCTTCAGCTTCTGTTGAAGCATTTTGGGGAGCAAGGATAGTAAAACCATATTCTTTGGCAAAATAGCCAAAGGCGTTATGAGATGTGATAATGATACGTTTATCTTTAGGGATGGTAGCAATTTTTGTTTTCAGGGTATCTTGTGCTATTTTAAGTTTTTGGATGTAGGTTTCGGCATTTTTTTTGTAGCTGGTGCAGGATTGTGGATCGATTTTACAAAAAGCAGCAGCGATATTCTTCACATAGATTTTGACATTGGGAATTGTTTGCCAAGCGTGTGGATCAATAACGCTATGGTGGTGATGGGCATTATGTTCTTGATTTTTCATTTTGAGGGAGGGAATGTTAGCGCTAACTTTGACAAGAAGTGCTTTTGTACCGCTTGCTGTAATGAGGCGATCAATGAATCCTTCTAAATGAAGTCCGTTGATGAAAATAATTTGAGCATTTCTAAGAGCTTGAGCATCATGGGGGGTAGGTTCATAAGTGTGGGTATTCGCATTGGGACCTACAAAAGTGGTCATAGAGATATGGTTGTCTCCTACATTTTTTACGAGATCTGCGAGAATAGAAAAGCTCGCAACAACTTTGATTTTATTGTTTGCAGAAGCAGAAAATGGAGAAAGGGAAAGCAATAAAGCTCCAAGAAGAACAAATTTTTGAGTAAACTTAGGCACATTTTTTCCTTAAAGTGAGGAGGTATAAAAGAGGTGGGGAAACCATGTTACAATAAAGCCACGTGGACTTATCAAGCAGGAAAAAAGATAAATAAATCCTGCGGCAATGATGATAGCAGGGCCGGAGGGAAGAGAAAGATGAAAAGAAAGCAGGAGACCACATACGCTAGAAATGATTCCAAAAAGAGTGGAAAGCGCGCAAATAGGGCCTAGCCGTGAAAACCAAAAACGGGCTGTAATAGCTGGAATCATCATAATGCCAACGGAAAGTAATGTTCCTAGTGATTGAAAGCCTCCAACCAGATTCAACACCACAAGTCCAAGCAATGAAATATGAATATATTTACTCAACGGAGAGAGTGATTTAAAAAAGAGGGGGTCAAAGCTTTCTAAAACAAGTGCACGCCAAAAAATACAAAGGCTGCATAGTGTAATCAGCATTATAATAGTGATTAACCAAAGGGCTTGTGCATCAAGTGCAAGAACCGATCCGAATAAGAGATGAAGCAGCTCAATTGTTGAGTCTTTTAGTGAGATAATAATGACACCTGCCGCGAGTGCAATAAGATAAAAGACGGTCATGGATGCATCTTCTTTCTGAAAGCTATTTCGTGAAATTAAAATGGTTGCTAAAGCAACAATAATACCAGCGAAGATGCCACCAAGTGTCATAGATATGAGGGAAAAGCCACAAATCAGAAAAGCAGTTGCAACACCAGGAAGAATGGCATGAGAGATAGCATCTCCTATCAAGCTCATTCCACGGAGCATCAAAAATACACCAACAGGACAAGCGCTAATAGACAGGAAAATAGAACCGATAAGGGCGTTTTGCATAAATTGGAAATCAACAAAGGGGGCAAGAAAAAATGCATACACGTCTTATAACCTAAGAAAGAGAGGATCATTGATGGGAAGATTTTGTTTTTGTGCGCTAATAGGAAAAGAATTGGATGTGAGAGGTGGCATAACGTGATGAATAGTGTTGTTAAAAAACTGTGTTGTTTTTCCATAAAAGGCGTTTTGTTGATTAATTTGAATCATTTGGGGGAAAAATTCTTGCACGATGAGAGGGTTATGGAGTGCTGCGAGAACTGTGCGTCCTTGCTGTTGCCAGTATGTGATCAGTGTAAGAAGGTCTTTTTGGGTATTATGATCTACACCATTGAAAGGTTCATCAAGCAAAATAATATTGGCATCTTGCACAATGATACGTGCAAAAAGAGCGCGTTGTAATTGCCCGCCTGATAATGTTTCAAGCGAACGGGGTGCTAGTTCTGTAAGCCCAACCGTTTCAAGCGCATTTTGAATCTTAGAATCATAAAGGCGCTGGCTTTTCCATAATCCACAAAAAGACCACAGTCCTGTTTTTACAAGCGTTTTCACATCAATTGGAAATGTTTGATCTACATCACATTGCTGAGAAAGATAAGCAATACGGCTTTTTTTTGGTTTTGTAATTTTTCCCTTAAGAGGTTTAATCAATCCGGCGATGGCTTTTAGCAGTGTCGATTTTCCAGCGCCATTATCGCCTGTTATTGCGACCAATGAACCAGCTTTTAACTTTGCTGAAAAGTTCTTTATTGCTATTCTATTTCCATAGCCTAATGTTGTCTTATTGAAGTGCAGATCCATATTTTTTACCATCGTTGCTTATTATTTTGAAAACTATGTAATAATATAACGTTTGTCAATAAAATGTTATATTATTACATAGTTTTGAGGACTGAAAATTTTAGTGTGAAGATCGTGGAAAATTAAAAATAATAATTGAATTCACCTTGACGAAAGAGAGAGAGTATATACTATATATAGTATCAAAATGATTGGTGATTCTAAATAAGCACAAGAGAGGGTGTTAGTGTGTTTCGTTTGGTATCTAAGTTATTTCCATTATTGTAAAGAGTTTATTGACCAAGGGCATAGCAGTGTTTTTGCTGAAGGATCTCTTTTGGAAGGATTCCTTTCGTTTTTGTAATTGATTTTTGCCGTAAAAGAGTAAAACAGAGCTCTTGAAAAACGGTAGTTTAGAACGTTAGTTTTTAGACAGCAGGAGGGAATTGTAATGCAAGCAAAAGATTGTTTTATAACTGGGGGGCTTTGCCATTTAAGTTATAGAATAATCGCTTATTCTCATCATAGTCTTTGAAGTTATTTGATGAGGAATTCTGTTATGTTCAAGAAGCTGTGTACTATTTGAAAGTAACCACATGTTTTGCGTACAATTTCTGTTTTTTGTTATTCTTGAGTACTTATAAAATTATTAGATTGACCTTTTAGGGTTGATTGTTTGGAATTGTGAAAGTTGAAGAAAATGTCGATCACTATTTATAGCAAACCATCTTGTGTCCAATGTGATGCTACACGCCGCGCTTTTGATGCAAAAGGCATTCATTATCGTGTTGTTGATATTTCTTGTGATGAACAAGCATACAATTTTGTTCAATCTCTGGGGTATCGTCAGGTTCCTGTCGTTGTTTGTGGTAAAAATCATTGGTCTGGTTTTAGACCAGATATGATTAGTGGTCTTTGTGCTTAATGGGGCTTATTGTTTATTATTCGAGTGCAACGGGTAATACAGAACATTTTGTCTCGCAACTTGGTCAACGACTCTTCAAAATTGATAAAAGAAAGCCTTCTGCATTGGTTGGTGAACCTTATGTACTGGTTGTTCCTACATATGCAGATGGTGAAGGAAGAGGAGCAGTGCCGAAAGCCGTTATCCATTTTCTTAATGAAGCTGAGAACCGAAAATTAATTCGTGGTGTCATTGGTGGTGGGAATCGTAATTTTGGTTGTTATTATAATTTAGCAAGTAAAATCATTGCTGAAAAATGTTGTGTACCTTGCCTTTATCGTTTTGAGCTGCGTGGAACTGATGAAGACGTTATTTATGTAAAAAAGGGATTGGAAAGATTTTGGAAACAATTGGTATAGGGCAATCGCAGAAATCGGATCAGATTACTGATTATCATGCGCTGAATGCAATGCTTAATCTTTATGATGAAAATGGTCATATTCAATTTGATATGGATAGGCTTGCCGCACGGCAATATTTTCTTCAGCATGTTAATCAAAATACAGTTTTTTTTCATAACCTGAAGGAAAAAATAGACTACTTAATAGAAGAAGGTTATTACGAAAAAGCTTTATTTGGGCTTTATGATTTTTCTTTTATTAAAAAGCTTTTTAAACGTGCTTATGCATTTAAGTTTCGTTTTCCTACCTTTTTAGGCGCATTTAAGTACTATACCAGCTATACATTAAAGACTTTTGATGGGAAACGTTATCTTGAACGTTATGAAGATCGTGTTTGTCTTGTAGCTTTATATTTGGCACAAGGGAATAAAGCTCTTGCTGAAAGTTTTGTGGATGAAATTATTACAGGACGTTTTCAGCCGGCAACACCGACATTTTTAAATGCTGGGAAAAAACAACGTGGTGAATTGGTTTCGTGTTTTTTGCTACGTGTTGAAGATAATATGGAATCGATAGGTCGTTCGGTTAATTCGGCTTTGCAGCTTTCAAAACGTGGTGGAGGTGTGGCGCTTTGTTTAACGAATTTGCGGGAAGCTGGGGCACCAATTAAGCAAATAGAAAATCAGTCCTCAGGAGTCTTACCGGTGATGAAACTCTTGGAAGATTCTTTTTCTTACGCCAATCAGCTTGGGGCAAGACAGGGGGCTGGAGCTGTTTATTTGCATGCTCACCATTTAGATATTATGAAGTTTTTGGATACAAAGCGTGAAAATGCTGATGAAAAAGTTAGAATCAAAACGCTTTCGCTTGGTGTCGTTATTCCTGATATTACTTTTGAGCTTGCACGGAATAATGAGGATATGTATCTCTTCTCATCTTATGATATCGAGCGTGTGACAGGTAAGCCCTTTAGCGATATTTCTTTAACGGAGCATTATCGTTCTTTTGTTGATAATGCAAAGATTCGTAAAAAGAAAATAAGTGCACGCGTTTTTTTCCAGACATTAGCGGAAATTCAATTTGAGTCGGGTTATCCCTATATTTTATTTGAGGATACTGCTAATCGATCGAACCCAATAGCTGGGCGCATAAGTATGAGCAATTTATGTTCAGAAATTTTGCAGGTGAGTGAGGCAAGTGAACTGGAGACAGATTTAACTTATCGCACGATTGGAAGTGATATATCCTGTAATCTTGGATCCATGAATATTGCCAAAGCAATGGAAAGTCCTGATTTCGGACAGACCGTGGAATCTGCTGTTCGTGCCCTTACTGCGGTTTCGGATATGAGCAATATTGCCTGTGTGCCTTCCATTGCGAAAGGCAATGCTGAAAGTCATGCGATTGGTTTGGGACAAATGAATTTGCACGGGTTTCTAGCGCGTGAACAGATCTATTATGGATCTCCAGAAGCGATAGATTTTACCAATATATATTTTTATATTGTGACATATCACGCCATACGGGCTTCCAATTTGATTGCACGTGAACGTCAAGAAATGTTTGCAGGGTTTGAAAAATCAGCTTATGCAGATGGACGTTTTTTCGAAAAATATATTGAAAAAGAATGGAAACCGCAATTTGCGCTTGTGCAAGAGCTTTTTGCACGGAACAATATTGTTATCCCAGATCAAAAGGATTGGCAGGAACTCAAAAAATTAGTCATTGAGTATGGGCTTTATAACCGTAATTTGCAGGCAGTTCCACCTACGGGATCTATTTCCTATATTAATCATGCCACTTCTTCTATTCATCCAATTGCTTCAAAAATTGAAATTCGCAAAGAAGGAAAAATTGGACGCGTTTATTATCCCGCTCCTTATATGGATAATACGAATTTGAATTTTTACCAAGATGCTTATGAGATTGGTCCTGAAAAAATTATAGATACCTATGCTGCAGCAACACAGCATGTTGATCAAGGTCTTTCATTGACATTATTTTTTCCTGATACCGCTACCACACGTGATATTAACCGCGCACAAATTTATGCCTGGAAAAAGGGTATAAAGAGTATTTACTATGTACGATTACGGCAAGTAGCATTAAGTGGAACAGAAGTTGATGGCTGTGTTTCGTGCAGTTTATAGGAGATCATCATATGACAAAGATTGCAACCAAAAATCCTGTTGTGTGCGCTGTTAATTGGAATAGATTACATGATGAGAAAGATCTTGAAGTATGGAACCGCTTAACTGGGAACTTTTGGTTACCTGAGAAGGTTCCACTTTCCAATGATATTCCCTCATGGTCAAGCTTAACAGATGAAGAACGTAAATTAACAATTCGTGTTTTTACAGGACTAACGCTTTTAGATACAATTCAAAATACTGTTGGAGCCATTTCGCTTCTGGCTGATGCAATAACAGAGCATGAGGAGGCAGTGTTGACGAATATTGCTTTCATGGAAGCGGTTCATGCACGTTCTTATTCCTCTATTTTTTCAACCCTTTGTTCGACGGTAGAAGTTGATGATGCGTTTAGATGGTCAGAAGAAAATATTCATTTGCAGAAAAAGGCTAGATTAGTACTTGAGCGTTATGAAGCAAATGATCCACTTAAGAAAAAAATTGCTTCGACTTTGCTGGAAAGCTTTTTATTTTATTCTGGTTTTTATTTGCCCATGTATTGGGCCAGTCGCGCTAAGTTGACCAATACAGCAGATCTCATTCGATTAATCATTCGTGATGAAGCAGTCCATGGTTATTATATAGGTTATAAATTCCAATTGGGCTTTGCAAAGCTTGATGAAGCCAAAAAGAAAGAAATTAAAGATTTTGCTTTTAACCTGCTCTTTGATCTTTATAATATCGAGTGCAAATATACTGAAGATCTTTATGATGCACTTGGATTGACAGAAGATGTTAAAATTTTTCTTCATTATAATGCTAACAAGGCTTTAATGAATTTAGGTTTTGAAGCTCTTTTTCCCCCTGAGGTTTGTCGTGTTAATCCCGCTATTTTGGCAGCTTTATCACCAAACTCTGATGAAAATCATGACTTTTTTTCAGGGGCAGGTTCTTCTTATGTCATTGGCAAGGCGGTTGCTACCACGGATGATGATTGGGAATTTTAATGTTTGCATGCAAATAGAAGTGCGCGGGGTATTCCACTTAGATCTTTACGCACTTCTAAACATTGAAAACCATTTTTTTCAAATAAATTACAGACTTCATTTTCTTGAGAGTAACCAATTTCAACAGCGACATAGCCGTTTTCTTTTAAGTAGTGGGCTGCTTCATGGGCGAGTTTTCGATAAAAATCAAGTCCATCTTCCCCTCCTATCAGGGCGCGTAATGGGTCATGTAAGCGCACTTCTTTTGCAAGTTTTTCGATATCTTGTGCGGGAATATAAGGTGGATTAGAAACAATGAAATCAAAGCGATCTGCGACCGCATCAAACCAGTCGCTAAGAAGAGGTGTGAAGCGGTGTGCTACTTCAGCGTTTTTTGCATTTTTTTTCGCTGTTTTAAGGGCATCTTCAGAAATATCGACTGCCACCGCATAGGATTGGGGAATTTGTTTAAGGAGTGTAATGGCAATGGCGCCACTTCCTGTTCCCATATCAAGGAATCTTGTTCTTCTCGAATTTTCGACCTGTTTTTGGAGAAAAGGGAGAACAAGATCTATTAGCGTTTCTGTATCAGGACGAGGTTCTAACGTCTCTTGAGACAATGCAAAAGATATACCATAAAATTCTCGTGCTCCTATAATACGGTAGACGGGTTCTCCTGCAATACGCCGTTGTAGAGCCTGTTCTATTTGTATAATATGCTCAGAAGACAGATGCATATCTGGTTTAGAAATTCTTTCAGCAGCATTTATTCCTGTTATCCATTCAACGAGTATTTTCGCATCGAGATCGGCTTCAACAATTCCTTTCGTGCGCAATTTTTCTTGCATTCGTTGGATGACATTCTTGAAAGAATATTCGCTCAATTATTATCCATTTCCATAAGCAGTGTTGTTTGATGATCTGAGATGAGTGCATGAAGAAGCTCATCAAGATCTCCCTCTAGAATGCGATCAAGCTTATACAAGGTTAGATTAATACGGTGATCCGTGACACGTCCTTGTGGAAAATTATAGGTACGAATACGTTCTGAACGATCACCAGAACCAACTTGGCTTTTACGAGAAGCTGAACGTTCACTTTCCGCTTTTTGTCGTTCGATATCGAATAAGCGTGCCCGTAAAATTTGAAGGGCTCGTGCTCGGTTTTGATGTTGTGATTTTTCTGCTTGTACGACCATAATTCCTGTTGGAATATGCGTGATACGAACAGCTGAATCCGTTGTATTAACATGCTGTCCTCCTGCTCCAGATGCACGCATTGTGTCAATACGAATATCTTCAGGGCGAATATCAATATCAATTTCTTCAGCCTCCGGAAGGACTGCAACGGTAGCAGCAGATGTATGGATACGTCCACCGGTTTCTGTTTCGGGGATGCGTTGCACACGGTGAACCCCTGATTCATATTTCAATTTAGAAAAGACACCTTTTCCTGAGATAGTAGCAATAATCTCTTTATATCCGCCAACTTCTCCCTCACTGAGTGAAATAACTTCTACTGTCCAATGGTGAGCATGGGCATAACGTTCATACATACGGAAAAGATCACCGGAAAAAAGTGCTGCTTCTGATCCACCCGTTCCTGCTCGAATTTCAACAATAGCGTTTTTTTCATCAGCAACATCTTTAGGCAAAAGCAGAATCTGGAGTTCTTTTTCAAATTGCTCTACTTTTTTATATAACAATGGTAGCTCTTCTTGGGCAAGATTACGCATCTCTACGTCTGTTTGTTTATCATTGATAATTGTTTCTAATTCTGTAATCTCTTTGTAAAGAGCATTTAATGCGCGTATAGAGGCAATAACGGGTTGTAGTTCTGCATATTCAGAAGCTAATTTGACATATGTTTCAGCATTTGGATTAGTCGTCATTTGGCTTTCAATTATTTCAAAGCGCTTTTCAAGCTGTCTCATACGATCTTGTGGCAAGGAAACCATGATAATATTGGCCTAATTTTTCATAATACAATTTTTATAATATTTTGTTGCAATGATTTTTTGTTATAATACTGACAATGAATTACCGTATAGCATCATACAAAAAGGGGTAATAGAGCAAAATTTTTTTTTTGCCAATGGAAACTATTATATCTTAAAGGTAAATTTTTATAAAACTCGATTTACCTGAGGTATTTTATCTAATGATATATAATCACTTTTTTAAGAGTTTTTTTTTCCGTAAAGTTCAAGGCGGTGATGAATAATATCATAGCCAAGGGACTTTGCAATTTCCTCTTGAAGCTTTTCAATAACATCAGAATGAAACTCGATAACTTGTCCTGTTTCTATATCAATGAGATGATCATGATGTTGACCATCTGCTTGCTCAAAACGAGATGGACCACCACTAAAGCTATGGCGATGAATTGTTCCATTTCCTTCTAATGTTTTCATGGTTCGATAAACAGTTGAGAGTGAAATACTCGAATCTATTTTGTTTGCACGCTGAAAAATTTCAAATGCATTGGGATGGTCATTTGTGTCAGTCAAAATATCAAGAATAACTCGTCGTTGACGTGTTACTCTTAAACCAGCTGTGCGCAATTCTTGCTCATAATTTCGCTTTTTATTCATTTTCATAGTTTGCTTTTCAAACAAAGGCTCCATGACAGTGTTTGTATTTTTTCTCTGAACCGCAAGGACAACGCTCATTACGTCCAACTTTTCCCCATGTGGTTATATCATTAGGGTCACGATCTTGTGGATTAACAAATCTATTTTCTTGTGATCGTGCCCATAAGGTGGGAGCATTTTCTTGACTTTGATCATTAAAGACAGAAGAAGTAGCATCAGTTTGCTCAGGCATGATCGGTTCTGTAGGTTGTTGAATGATTTCAAAGCGCATAAGCTTAGAAGTGACAATTCGGCGCAAATTTCTCAACATACTTTGAAAGAGTTCAAAAGATTCTGTCTTATATTCATTGAGCGGATCCCGCTGCGCATAACCACGAAAACCAACAACAGAACGCAAATGGTCTAAACTCACCAGATGTTCACGCCATAACGTGTCAATAGTTTCGAGCAATACTGCCTTGTGAAAATAAGCCATAACCTCTGGAGAATAGCGTTCAGTACGTTCATTTTCAAGTTTTGTAACAGCATCTGATACACGCTCCAAAATTTGCTCCTCGGCAATTCCATCTTCTTTTGCCCACTCTTCTACTGGAAGCTCAAGATTAAAGAGTTGTTGAAGTTCTTCTTCGAGAGTTTTTACATCCCATTTTTCAGAATATGTCCCTGATGGAATATAAGCCTCTACGAGATCCTCTACGACTTCATTGCGCATTTCAAGGATCATTTCTGATAAATCATCTGCGTTCATGATCTCCATACGCTGTTCAAAAATAACCTTGCGCTGATCATTCATGACATCATCATATTTTAGCAGATTTTTACGAATTTCAAAGTTTCGTGCTTCGACCTTTTTTTGTGCTTTTTCAAGGGCTTTATTAATCCATGGATGGATAATAGCTTCATTTTCTTTCAATCCAAGTTTTTGCAGCATACCATCCATACGATTGGAGCCAAAGATACGCATAAGATCATCTTGAAGAGAGAGAAAGAATTTTGAGCGACCTGGATCGCCTTGGCGACCAGAACGTCCACGAAGCTGGTTATCAATACGACGGCTTTCATGACGTTCCGTTGCAATGACGTAAAGACCACCAGCCGCTAAAGCTTTGTCTTTAAGCTTCTGAACATCTTTTTTTATTTCTTCAATTTTAGCTGTCCGCTCTGGACCTTCGGGGATATCCTGTAACTCTTGTCGGATGCGCATTTCAACATTACCACCAAGCTGTATATCCGTACCGCGTCCTGCCATGTTGGTTGCGATGGTGAGAGCTCTAGGAACTCCTGCTTGCGCAATGATGTATGCTTCTTGTTCGTGATAGCGAGCATTTAAGACTCTAAAATCGGTAATGCCTTCTTTTCGCAAACGCTCTGCCAATTGTTCTGATTTCTCAATAGAGGTTGTTCCAACAAGAATAGGCTGTTCTTTTTCATGTGCTTGACGGATATCACGCACAATTGCCCGATATTTCTCTTCTGCTGTTCGATAAATTTCATCATCTTCATCAATACGTTGTATTGGCAAATTTGTAGGGACTTCGACAACGTCAAGACCATAAATATTTCTGAATTCTTCGGCTTCTGTTGTTGCAGTTCCAGTCATTCCAGATAATTTTCTATACATACGGAAGTAATTTTGGAAAGTGATGGAAGCAAGTGTCTGGTTTTCTGGTTGAATAGCAACATGCTCCTTAGCTTCTAACGCTTGATGAAGTCCTTCAGAATAACGTCGCCCAGGCATCATTCGCCCTGTAAATTCGTCAATAATAACGATTTCATCATTGCGAACAATGTAATCTTTATCGCGAGCAAACAGTTTATGAGCTTTTAGAGCATTATTGACATGATGAACGATAGCGACATTTTCTATGTCATAAAGACTTTCACCTTTAAGATGTCCAGCTTGTTCGAGCATTTTTTCAATTTTTTCAGTACCAACTTCGGTAAAAGTCGTTGTTTTTTGTTTTTCGTCTATTTCATAGTCTTCTGGAGTTAAGGCAGGAATAAATGTATCAATAAGATTATAGAAGTCAGTACGATCTTCTAGAGGACCAGAAATAATAAGGGGTGTACGGGCTTCATCAATAAGAATCGAATCAACTTCATCAACAATTGCGTAATGATGTCCACGTTGGACCATTTGACTACGATCGAAGGCCATATTATCACGCAAATAATCAAAACCTAGTTCATTATTTGTGGCATAGGTGATGTCGCATGCATAGGCCTCTCGGCGGGCATCACTATCAAGATCATGAAGAATCACACCTGTTGTAAGCCCTAGAAAACTAAAAATTTTCCCCATTGTTTCAGCATCACGACTGGCGAGATAATCATTTACTGTCACAACATGAACGCCTTTACCTTCCAATGCATTGAGATAAATTGGTAAAGTTGCCATTAATGTTTTACCTTCACCAGTACGCATTTCAGCTATGCCACAGTCGTGAAGGACCATTCCACCAATAAGTTGCACGTCAAAAGGACGCATGTCATAAACACGTTTTGCGGCTTCACGAACAGTTGCGAAAGCTTCTGGTAAGAGCAAATCAACACTTTCACCTTCACTAAGACGTTTACGAAAGGCATCTGTTTTTTGGCAAAGCTGCTCATCACTTAATTTTACAAATTGTTCTTCCAAAGCATTAATTTGTGCAACTTTTTGGCGGAGTGCTTTGAGACGTCGCTCATGAGCTGAACCAAAAAACTTACGGGCAAAAACACCTAAACTGACCATCTCTGGCCCTTTCTTTTAATTGTTGTCACTCTTGTTGGGTAATTCATACGCTTTCCCCATACTCTACATTTTCTTCAAGTTATCTGATATGATTAGAGACATCATGGAATGCAGATGGTACCATTATACTTGTTGGTGTGCAATTTTTCACTTTAATTGTAAAGTAGAGATAAGAGGCTAAGCGCTCTATGTCAACTTTAGGTACGCTATTTAACTGATACAATACAAAGTAATTTAAGATACAATATGTCATTTTTCTCTATTATCATGTTTTCATCTGCATTAGATAGGATTGGAGCAACTCAGATAAAAGGACAATTTTATACTTTTTTAAAATAAAATTACTAATTTATTTCTCTATGTTTAAAGGTTAAAGTGTTATGGTAAAGAAAATTGGAATCTTGAACCTGCCTTCATTTTTAAGGAGTATATTTATGAAATTTAACTTTATCACGCTTTTTTTAGCATCAACTTTATTGGCAAGTACAAGTTTAGGGGTGAGAGCCCAAGAAGGTTTGAATTCATCGTCGAATGATTTAAAGACTTTGGAGAAAGCTTCTGAAAAAGCCGTTTCTCCTTCTCATGTTATGGCGGTTATTGATGGGAAAAATATTACAGCAGGCCAATTGGATGATTTAGCGCTTGAAATAAATCCTAATTTAGCACGTTTTCCTGATGAACAACGCCGTATGATGGTTCTAAAAGCTTATTTAGATATGCAGGCACTTGCAAAAGCAGCAAGAAGCAAAGGTCTTGATAAGACAGAAGCTTACGATAAACGTATGGCAGTCATGCGTGACAATGTTCTTCAACAGCTTTATTTTAAACAGGCGATTGTTGACAAAATCTCGGATACTGATTTGGAAGCTCTTTATAAGCAAGAAGTCGCTGCTTTACCTAAAGAAGATGAGGTTAAAGCGCGTCATATTTTGGTCAAAACGAGAAAAGAAGCAGAAGCTATCATTAAGCATTTAAATAAAGGCGAAAATTTTGAAGAGATTGCAAAGAAAAGTTCAACAGATGGTTCTGCTGCCGTTGGGGGTGATCTTGGTTATTTTAGTCATGGTCAAATGGTCAAGCCTTTTGAAGATGCTGCATTTGGTTTGAAAATTGGCGAATACACTAAACAACCCGTTGAAAGTCCTTTTGGTTGGCATATTATTAAATTAGAAGATCGTCGTTTGAAACAACCTCCTGCATTTGATGATGTTAAAGAGATGTTACGGACACAGCTGATAAAAAAGCGCTATCAAGAACTGATTGTTGATTTGCGTAGCAAGATGGATGTGAAATACCCTGATCCTAATGTTACAAAAATCATGGAATCGCTTCATCAAAATGGGACGCTACTTCCCGATGAGACATCAGATGAAGAAGATACAGAATAGCTAGGAAAAATAAGTGGATAGCCTCTTTAATAGATAATTTGCTAGGTTAGTTTTGTTCAAAAAGCCTAGCAGTTTTCTATGAGAGGTTATTGATCTGCAATCATTTCATTTATTTTTACAGAGAGCATATTGTGGTTTTGAAAATTTCTCCTTTATCGCCTCAAAAGATCCAGGAGCTTTCTCCCTTATCTGGGGTACGGATAGCAACAGCTGAAGCTGGGATTAAATATAAAGATCGTACAGATCTTCTTTTCATCATATTCGATAAGCCAGTGAGTGTGGCCGGTGTTTTTACCCGTTCAAAATGTCCGTCTGCTCCTGTAGAGCATTGTCGTGCATCGCTTCCTCATGGGGTTGCGAGGGGTGTTGTTGTGAATTCTGGAAATGCAAATGCTTTTACAGGAAGCAAAGGAAAGCACACAACCAATGAAATCATCTGTGCAGCAGCGAACGCTTTAAAGGTTAGAGGAGATGAAATTTTTATAGCTTCTACGGGGGTTATTGGTGAGCCAATGGATGCTTCTTGCGTTGTGAATCTTTTACCAACTATGGCAGAGACAGCAGAAGAGGGAAATTGGTTGGAAGCTGCAAAAGCCATAATGACAACGGACACATTTCCAAAACTTTCTACACGCAGATTTGATTGTGGAGGCGAGACTGTCACCATTAACGGGATTGCAAAAGGTGCTGGTATGATTGCACCCGATATGGCGACAATGCTGTCGTTTGTGGTTAGTGACGCTACTATTTCTTCGGATGTACTCCAATCCATGTTATCAGAGGCAGTTGAGGGTTCTTTCAATTCAATTACTGTTGATAGCGATACCTCAACTTCAGATACGCTTATGTTGTTTGCGACAGGAAAAGAACATTTCCCATGTCTTACAAGTAAATCTGATCCGCGTTATGGAGTTTTTGTGAAACAATTGAGTGCACTTTTGCATGAACTTGCACTACAAGTTGTTTGTGATGGCGAAGGTGCTCGTCATTTAATTGAGGTTAATGTGATGGGGGCTACAACAAACAATGCAGCTAAAACTATTGCTTTATCAATTGCAAATTCACCGCTCGTAAAAACGGCTATTGCTGGTGAAGATGCGAATTGGGGGCGGGTCGTTATGGCAGTTGGGAAGGCCGGTGTTGAAGTCGATCGTGATCTATTGACGATTTGGTTTGGTGAGCATCGTGTGGCCGTGAATGGCGTACGAGATCCTGAGTATTGTGAAGAGACAATAGGTACTTATATGCAAGGTAAGCACATCACAATTCGTGTTGATATCGGTTTAGGTAAGAGCACGGCGACGGTTTGGTCTTGCGATTTAACAAAAGAGTACGTTATGATCAATAGTGATTACAGAAGTTAAAGGATGCACTCTCTATATTTAACTGCCGATTATTTTTTTAAGAGAATGAGATATGTGAGTTCTTTTTGAGGTAAGGGAATATACTAGAAAGAGACAGTTATCTTTATATTCTCATTGGAGAGTGATATGTGTATAAAAAGTTCCCTTCTTCTTGTTGTTGCATGTGCACTGTTAGATCAAAATAATCGTGTTTTGCTTACCAAGCGTCCTGAAGGAAAATCGCTGGCTGGTTTATGGGAGTTTCCTGGTGGAAAGGTTGAGCAAGGTGAAACTCCAGAAATTTCATTGATTCGTGAACTAGAAGAAGAGCTTGGTGTGTATGTTCAGGCAAATAATTTATTACCTTTAACGTTTGCAAGCCATAGCTATGCAACATTTCACCTCTTGATGCCGTTGTATCTTTGTTATCATTATGAGGGAGTTGCGCAAGGACGAGAGGGGCAAAATTTAGAATGGGTTTTTGTTAATGATCTTGATAAATACCCTATGCCTGATGCTGATAAACCATTGGTTCAGGTATTGAAAAATCATCTTCTTTAATGTGTTATAAGAAGAAAACATTGTTTAAATATAATTCAATATATTGATTTAAAATGATAATTTATAATTTTTATGTTGAATGTAAAAGTCCAGAGTCGTAATTTTTTTTCATTTCAAATATGAGAGATAAAGAAAAAATCTCCATAAATAAGTATATAAACGAGAAATATAAATAATATGAGAAAGATATTATTTTTTATAGGAGGCATGTATTAAGTTTCTTGCATTGGACGACGTTTTGCGATGGGATATTGATTTTTTTTAGCTATACGCGTAATTGCCTCTTCTAATGGCTCGATCATAACGTCCATGGAAAAACCATTTGCATGAATAATATTTTCATGATCAACCATAATAGCAACATGATCTTTCCAAAAAATTAAATCGCCTCGTTGAAGTTTATCAGTATCTGTAAGAGGACTGCCTATAGTTTCTTGCTGCATATCGGTGTCACGTAAAACTATTTGATCAGTCATCATCATAGAGAGTTGAATGAGTCCCGAACAATCAATTCCAAAACCGCTGACACCACCCCAAAGATAAGGTGTACGGATAAAGGTTTCTGCAACTGTGACATAATCTTCGTATACACGTCCAATGGGGCTGAGATGGCTCGTAATGATTGCTGTTCCATTTTCAAGAATAGAATACATTGTGTCACGGACTTCAATTTCATCAACAACACTGACTTTGCTTCCCATAGATAACGGAGACACTATTGGTCCACGTAAGTCAGCGTGTGAATATTTAAATGTACGTGGGACTGAAACTATATGCGTTTGTTTTATAGTTGATGTACAAAGGGCTGTTGTATCAATATAACCAACATAACCATCTTTAAGGGATTGCCCCCACGACATCGTTTCCCCTTGTTCAAAAATGAGAAGTTCTTCTCCCAATAAGCATTCTGTTTGTCTTTCACTTTTTTTACTATTTTCTTTAAAAAGTCCAGCGACCGCTGTATTAACACGTTTTTTTTCACCTTGAACAAAGCGCTGGGCTGTAATTTCTGTTTCAAGACGTTGATCCGCTAGATCATCTCTGAATGCATAAAGCCTTGGGTCTTTAGAGGTCATCTTTTTGCTTCCATTTTGTTACTTCTTACTTTTAAACAAACTCATGAAAACTCTATTGGTAAGTTTTTTATCCTCAAACAAAACTAAGGACACAGTTTAAGACGATTGCAATTATTCTTTAAGATGTAAAATTGTCTATCTTTGTGGATATTGTGTGTCAAACTTCATTTTTAAAAATATTATAAAGGGCACGAATAGTTTGTGCTGATCCACCAATAGGGTATCCTGGTTTTTCTTTTGGAACCCATCCATAAAGATCAAAATGCGCAAAATGTTCAGCTTTTTCAACAAAAGAATTAAGAAATAAAGCAGCCGTTATAGAGCCAGCAAAGCTATTTCCAGTTACATTGTTAAGATCAGCAATTGGTGATGATAACATCTCTTGGTAAGGTTTCCAAAGGGGCATTTGCCAAAGAGGATCAAAAACAGCGTGAGCAGATTCAGAGATTTGTTGTGCCCATATTGAATCATTGCAATAAAATGCGGGGAGATCTGGTCCTAATGCTATACGCGCTGCCCCTGTTAAAGTAGCCATACAAAGCATGAATTGTGGACTTTCTTCATCACCATAGGCGAGCGCATCGGCAAGGACAAGTCGCCCTTCAGCATCTGTATTACCTACTTCAACACTTAAGCCTTTACGACTTTTGAGAATATCACTTGGTCGGTAAGCATTCGCAGAAATTGCATTTTCTACAGCTGGAATCAAAACACGTAGACGGAAAGGCAATTTGGCATCCATGATAAGTTTAGCCAATCCCAAAACGTTTGCTCCACCCCCCATGTCTTTTTTCATAAGCAACATGTTATTGGCTGATTTAATATCGAGTCCTCCCGTATCAAAAGTTACCCCTTTGCCCACCAACGTTATTTTAGGATGATGTTCTTGCCCCCAGTGTAACTCAATCAGTCGCGGTGCAGTACTGCCTGCTCGTCCTACGGCATGAATCATCGGAAAGTTATGGGTTAAGAGATCATCTCCACAAATACTTTGGACATGAGCACCGTAGGTTTTTCCTAGTTTTCGTGCTTCTTTTTCGAGAGCATCAGGGGTCATATCATTGGCTGGAATATTGATGAGATCACGGACAAAAAAGACAGCCTCATAAATTCGTTGGAGTTCATTAAGATCAACGGCCTCATTGACATGGATAGACAATGATTTGAAAGAAGAATTTTGACGATAGCGATTAAATTGATAGCTACCGAATGCTAATCCAAGATAGGCATTTATTTCATCAGAGGTTGTACCTTCTAAATGCCATTGACCAGCAGGAAGTTTTTGAGCAAGCAGTCCTGTGATAAAGGGATCGTTCCCATTTCCAATTCCAAATAAAACTTTTTTTAAATGCCCCGTTTCGTGAGGAACAAAGAGTATTTGTCCTGCTTTACCAGTAAAGTCATTAACTTTTATCCATGCTGTTGTTGACGCATCAAGTGATAAGTTGGCAAGAGTTCTTTGGTTTACCAAGATGATAGGGCAACTGTTATCGATACGCGTTGAGGTAAAATGAATGTGATAATGCTGCATAGTTATGAGATCCTTATAGTCGTCTAAGTGCGACATACTCGACCAAATGATTTTTTCCTTTTCGTAGAATGAGATTGGATCGTGGTCGTGTTGGCAATATATTTTCTTGTAAATTTTTTAAATTAATTGTTTGCCAAAGATCCTCAGCGATTTTTGAGGCTTCTTTTTCACTGAGCAGGGCATAACGATGAAAATAGGATTCAGGATTTTGAAAAGCTGTTTTACGCAAACGTTTAAAGCGCTCTAAATACCAGTGACGAATGACTTCTGTTTCGGCATCGACATAGATTGAAAAATCAAAAAAATCTGATACGAAAGGAATAGCTTTTCCATCTTTAGGAAGATCACTGACCTGTAATACATTAATACCTTCAACAATTAAAATATCAGGACGGTCAATGGTAATTGTCTGATTTTCTAGAACATCATAAGTCATATGTGAGTAAAGCGGGGCACGGACATTTCCGATACCTGCTTTTATAGCCGAAAGAAAGCACAGCAATTTTTTAATGTCATAGGAATCAGGAAATCCTTTACGATTCATACGATTTTTTTGCTGTAAGATTGCATTAGGATAGAGAAAACCATCCGTTGTGATCAGATCAACTTTAAGACTAGATGTCCATCGTTTCAACAGTTCTTGAAGAATGCGAGCCGTGGTTGATTTTCCTACTGCTACAGAACCAGCAATTCCAATAATAAAGGGCGTTTTTCTACTCTCTTCTTGATGGAGAAACTGCTGACGTTTGTGAAAAAGTTCCTGTACTGCTTCAACATGGCATGATAACAAACGCGATAAAGAAAGATAAATGCGTTGGACTTCTTTAAGATCGATAGGATCATCAATAGAGCGCAAACGCTTAATTTCATCAAAAGTCAAAGTAAGAGGTGTGTCTGCACGAAACTCTGACCATTCTTGTGCAGTAAAAACACGATAGGGTGAATATCGGTCAGAAACGCATTTGACCAGATTATCTTCCTGATTAATTTTTTGTATAATCGTATCAATCATTTGTATTGGTCGAGAATTTTTTGCCGCAGCAATCGATTAAAATTGGACAGATGAGCGGCTTGATTTTCAAATAAATTTTGTTTTGCATGCTCTCTTCTTTAAGATAATAGATCATTTTTCATTAACTTATAGTCCAGTCATTCCAGTTTGCACGGATTTGTGCTAATGAGTGCCCTTGCGCTAAAAAAGCCCATAAAAGTAGACGCGCTTTTACGGCTGATAAATAACCAGACATGAGAGCACCAGAAGCAATCATATCGATTTCTGAGCCTTTATAGCCATAAGTTATACGAGTTGTTGAGCCATTACAACAACGACTAGCAATAATGATTGGTATTTTTTGTGCATATTGTTGTACAAGGTCTGCTTCTTGAAAACTACAGTGTCCTGCACCAAAACCAGCAATAACAACTCCAGCATAATACCCACTTTCAAGGCATAGCTTCATTAATTGTGCATCAGATGATAAAGAGGAATAGAGGAGTGCAATTTGATGATCGTGGTTTTGGGGAAGATCAAACGTCGTCGGAAAAAGCTTTTGATCATTGAAATAAATAAGTTTTCCCTCTAAAATAGTTCCTAAAATACCTGCAAGACCTGATTGAAATGTTTCGACTTTGACGGTATGGCTTTTATAGAGCCAATAAGGTGAATGAATTGTATCATTTATGACAACAAGAACGCCCCTGTTACGACTTTGTGGGGCTGCTGCGACACGAGTGGCTGCTAAAATATTGGCGGGGCCGTCTGCGCCTGCTTCATGAGGCATGCGCATAGCGCCGGTTATGATGAGTGGTTCAGCTTCCTTCCAATAAAGAGAAAGAAAAAAAGCTGTTTCTTCCAGAGTATCAGTCCCTTGTGTTAAAACAATACCTTCTGCACCAGCATTTATTTGTTGTTTTGCCCACTCGATTATTTCAAAAAGAATTTGAAACGATAAAGATCCACTTGGTATTTGCATTAATGTTTGTGCATGAATATCAGCAACGTTATTTAAATCAGGAACACTTTTTATGAGGTTATCTGAAGTTAAAGTCGGTTGCATGTGACCAAAACGATCAGCAGTCATTGCAATTGTTCCACCTAAGGTCCCTATGGCTATTTTTTTCATAATTTTCCTCTAAAAGGCACAAACTGTTTATATAAAGCTATTTAGCAGTAATTTACATTGACAACAATGATATCATTTTTCCATTTTCAACAAATTGAGTTATGCTGAATCATTGTGTTTTGCTGTATATGTTCTTAAATAGGACAATAGTAGTTGAGTTTTACATTGTATGAAAAGAAATCAATATTAAAAAGTAAAGTTAATATTAAGGAGTCTCCTTATGACAGAACATAAGCCAGACATAATGTATGGTACAACAATTATTACGGTACGAAAAGGTGGAAAAGTCGTGATGGCCGGTGATGGTCAGGTCTCTCTTGGGCAGACAATTATGAAAGGTAATGCACGTAAAGTGCGTCGTCTTGGAAAGAACGGAGTGGTTATTGCTGGTTTTGCAGGTGCTACGGCAGATGCTTTCACATTACTGGAAAGATTGGAAACAAAGCTTGAGCAATATCCTGATCAGCTTATGCGTGCATGTGTAGAACTTGCAAAAGATTGGCGAACAGACCGCTATTTGCGTCGTCTCGAAGCAATGATGCTCGTGGCTGATAAGAAAGTAACTTTGGCTCTAACAGGGCTTGGTGATGTTTTAGAACCAGAAGATGGGGTTATGGCAATTGGCTCTGGAGGAAATTTTGCTCTTTCAGCAGCGCGTGCACTCATGGACTTGGATTTGGATGCAGAAACTATTGCTCGTAAAGCTATGGCTATTGCCGCTAAAATTTGTGTTTACACCAATGATCATTTTACGATTGAAACATTGGATGCAGAATTATCTTCTTTAGAGAAAGCTATTTAAATGTGTGTTGTATTTTCCCCTCGTGAGACTGTTTCTGAACTTGATCGTTTTATTATTGGCCAAAATGATGCCAAACGCTCTGTAGCTATCGCACTGCGCAATCGGTGGCGTAGACAACAGCTTGATGAGCCGATGCGTGAAGAAGTTATGCCAAAAAATATTTTAATGATAGGGCCAACAGGTGTTGGTAAAACTGGTATTGCACGTCGATTAGCAAAACTTTCTGGAGCACCCTTTGTTAAAGTAGAAGCGACTAAATTTACTGAAGTTGGTTATGTGGGACGTGATGTTGAGCAAATTATTCGAGATCTTGTTGAAATTGCCATTTCTCTTGTGCGTGAAAAGAAACGGGATGAAATAAAAGAAAAGGCTCACGTGAATGCTGAAGAGCGCGTTTTAGACGCCCTTGTTGGTAAAACAGCCAGTCCCGCTACCCGTGATAGTTTTCGCAAAAAATTGCGTGAAGGTGAATTGGATGAGAAAGAGATTGAAATTGAAGTCGCCGATAATAATAGCAATAGTGCTTCAACCTTTGATATTCCTGGTATGCCTGGGGCACAAATGGGTATTATGAATTTATCAGATATTTTGGGCAAAATGGGTAGTCGTACAAAAGTTCGTAAGACGACAGTAAGGGATGCTTTTAAGCCGCTTATTGATGATGAATCTGAAAAACTCCTTGATCAGGATCAAATTATTCAAGAAGCGCTTCGTGTTGCTGAAAATGACGGGATTGTTTTTATTGACGAGATTGATAAAATTGCAACTAGGGATGGTGGAGCCAGTGCTGCCGTTTCGCGTGAGGGCGTTCAACGTGATCTTTTGCCTTTGGTTGAAGGAACAACGGTTAGTACAAAATATGGGCAAATCAAAACAGATCATATTCTTTTTATTGCCTCAGGTGCATTTCATGTTTCTAAGCCATCTGATTTATTACCGGAACTTCAAGGACGTTTGCCCATCCGTGTGGAGCTAAACCCTTTAACAAGAGAAGATTTACGGCGTATTCTAACGGAACCAGAAGCTAGTTTGATTAAACAATATATTGCTCTTATGGCAACAGAAGAGGTTCATTTGGAAATTACCGATGATGCAATTGATGCTTTAGCAGATATTGCTGTAGATTTAAATGCAAGGATTGAAAATATAGGGGCACGTCGTTTGCAAACAGTGATGGAGCGCGTTTTGGATGAAATTTCTTTCACGGCACCTGATAAAGCTGGAACATCCTTTACAATTGATGCCGCTTATGTGAGAAAATCTATTGGCGAGCTTGCTGCTGATATCGATCTTTCACGTTTTATTCTTTAGAGTTATCGCTTTTTTTCTTTATCTGCGCACTTCGATAATTTTGAAACCATGGGCTTGTTCATGTATCAACACTGTGCGGAAAATATTTTTTAATAATGTTTCATAAGGCAGGTGGCGGTTTGCAACAAAAAGCAGGCTGCCGCTTGGTTTTAGGCACTTTGCAGCATTTATAATAAAATTTTTTCCTAATGAAATATCTGTCGTTTGTTGCGTGTGAAACGGTGGGTTTGAAATGATTGTGTCATACAGATTTGTGATAGGTTCATGCACAAGGTCGTGCCAATAAAAATGAATTGAAAAAGGAGCTGTTATGGATTTAAGGTGCTGTTTTGCCGCTCTCAAAGCGTTGTAGTCTGCTTCATAAAGGTCGAGAGCGGTGAGTTTTTCACTTCTTTCAAGCGCAACGTGAGAAAGATAGCCCCATCCAGCACCAAAATCAGCCGTTTTTCCAGAAATAACTTTGGGCATATAAGAAGCAAGTGCAGCGGATCCTGGATCAATACGTCCGTGTGAGAACATACCAGAAGTGGTTTGAAATTTACCAAAAGTGAGCGGTGGTGAGCGCAATTGTGCAATGTTATGTCTCTCAATTTGTTGAGGAACTTGCAACCAAAATACAAGACCGTGATTTTTAGACAATTTGTTGGTGATGGGAACAATTGTTTTGACCCACTTCATCATTGAAGCAGCACCAGCAGTTTTATTCCCACTGATTACAATCCATCCATTGGGTTTAACGCATTCTAATAAATCAAGAAAACAATTTTGGTTAAAACCACGATATTTGCTCAAATGTAAAAATGCACCATCATAGCTGAAGGTTTTATCTATTTGAGGAGAGCAGTGAAATTGAGTATCGACAAATTTTAAAAAATCTGGTCGCCAAGGCGTAATAACTTTTAAATTCTGTGCCCATTCTGGAGCTGGGATTTCTGTTAAACCGAAACTTAACCAACATTGGTTTGGATTAGGATACGGGAGTTCATGATTTTCAAAAGGCAAAAATAATAACACATATGACTCTTTCAAAGAAAAATGCCACTCCAATGTTGGGATGGCATTTCATGATACGATAAGAGGAAAAACTTACTCTTCTTTTTTCTTGCGGCGGTGCTTATTTTCAGGTTGTTTTTTTTCATCCACGCACTTTTCTTCATTCATCACTTTATCACCGGTGATTTCCTTTCCGGTTTTTTGATCAACAACCTTCATTGATAACCGAACTTTTCCACGCTCATCAAAGCCCATTAATTTAACCCAAACTTTGTCACCTTCCTTCACAATATCGGTTGTTTTGGTGACGCGTTCTGATGCAAGCTGAGAGATATGAACGAGTCCATCACGAGAACCAAAGAAGTTTATAAATGCACCAAATTCTGCAGTTTTTACAACTGTTCCTTGGTAGATAGCACCAACTTCAGGCTCATCGACAATAGAATGGATCCAGTGTTTTGCTGCTTCAATGGTTTTAGCATCAGCAGAAGCAATTTTAATGGTACCATCATCTTCAATATTAATTTTTGCTCCAGTTTGTTCCACGATTTCCCGAATAACTTTACCACCAGAGCCGATAACATCACGGATTTTATCGACAGAAATATTCATAACTTCGATTCGTGGAGAAAATTCACTCAGCTCAGCACGTGCACTGGTTAAAGCTTTTGCCATCTCATTGAGGATATGGATTCGTCCACCTTTGGCTTGTTCAAGCGCGATTTTCATAATCTCTTCGGTAATACCATCAATTTTGATATCCATTTGCAAGGCAGTAATACCATTTTCTGTTCCTGCGACTTTAAAGTCCATATCTCCAAGATGATCTTCATCCCCTAAAATATCAGATAGAACAGCAAAGCGTTCTCCTTCTTTAATCAAGCCCATAGCAATACCAGCAACAGGGCGTGCTAAAGGAACGCCGGCATCCATGAGAGCAAGTGAGGTCCCACAAACCGTTGCCATAGAAGAAGATCCATTGGATTCAGTGATTTCTGAGACAGCACGAATAGTATAAGGAAAAGATTCTTTCGTTGGCAACATGGGGTGAATTGCTCGCCATGCCAATTTGCCATGTCCAATTTCACGACGACCAGGAGAACCAAGGCGTCCCGTTTCACCCACTGAAAATGGTGGGAAATTGTAATGGAGAAGGAATGTTTCCTTATACATTCCCGTTAAGGAATCAACATATTGTTCATCTTCACCAGTTCCTAGTGTTGCAACGACAATAGCTTGTGTTTCTCCGCGGGTAAAGAGTGCTGATCCATGTGTGCGGGGTAAAATACTTACTTCTGATTGGATAGGGCGCACGGTAGAAAGATTGCGTCCATCAATCCGCTTTTGGGTATCAAGAATATTCCCGCGAACAATCTTTGCTTGCAACTGTTTAAATACGGTTGCAATTTGATCTGCACTAAACTTACAGTCTTCTTCTGTTTCGGGCATAAATTTATTGAGGATTTCTGTCTTTAGTGCATCAATTGCAGCATAACGTTCTTGCTTATCAGTAATTGTGTAAGCCTTTCGTATATCCTGTTCTGCCATTTTCTGCATTGCTTTTTCAAGTTCAGAAAGATCTTCAGGAACAAAATCACGAGGATCTTTTGCAGCAACTTCAGCAAGCTTTATAATGGCATCAAGGACAGGTTGAAGGCCTTTGTGACCAAACATCACAGCACCCAACATGATATCTTCCGGTAATTCTTGTGCTTCTGATTCAACCATCAAAACAGCACTTTCTGTTCCAGCAACAACAAGATCAAGTTTTGATTCAGGCATTTCATCGATATGAGGATTGAGAACATATTGTCCATTACAATAGCCAACGCGGGCACCAGCTATAGGCCCTATGAAAGGAACACCTGACAGGGTCAATGCAGCAGAAGATGCAATCATCGCAAGGATATCGGGATTATTTTCGAGATCATGCTGTATAACGGAAACAATCACTTGCGTATCATTTTTATATCCCTCAACGAAAAGGGGACGAATTGGGCGATCAATCAAACGTGAAACCAAAGTTTCATTTTCACTTGGTCGACTTTCACGTTTTAAATAGCCCCCAGGTATTCTACCAACAGCATAGGATTTTTCTTGATAATTAACAGTGAGTGGAAAAAAATCCTGGTCTGGTTTTGGACTTTTGGCTGATACAACGGTTGCTAAGACAATAGTTTCTCCATAGGTAGCAATCACTGCACCATCAGCTTGACGTGCTATTTTCCCTGTTTCAAGGGTGAGAGGACGCCCAGCCCATTCAATTTCTATCTTGTGCGTTTTGAACATTTTTTATCCTTAATGACCAGTGTTTAAATCTTTGATTGCTCACATTCTGGTTTTGCGTAGCATATTTCCAAGCTCTGGGGTGGACAACATACTTTTTATCTTTGTTACGAGAAGAGAGAAGTAAACTGCCTTAAATGCAAAATGATGAGCAGTCCTATCCCATAATAACTTGTCAGTTTTTAAATTTTTTAATTAAAAGCAATACGTTGAAAAAATGGGCGGTTTTTTTTAACACCACCACCATTTTTCTTTTAGCGACGCAAACCTAACTTCTTGATAAGTGTCTGATAACGATTTTGGTCAACTCCTTTAAGATAATCAAGAAGGCGCCGGCGTTGAGACACCATCTTCAAAAGACCACGACGAGAATGATTATCCTTTTTGTGAGATTTAAAGTGGTTTGTTAAATTAGAAATACGTTCAGAAAGTACAGCAATCTGTACTTCCGGTGATCCTGTATCACCAACTTTATTTGCGTATTCTGCGACAAGAGCTTGTTTACGTTCAGCTGTAATCGACATCGTATTATCCTTTCCAAAAACGAAGAAACATAAAGTCACCCATAGCCGAGATGTCGTTCAGCAAGGGTCTGTGAGGAAACAAGAAGAGTCGAAGACTCTTACCTATTTTCGTCCTTATATAGGAAAGAAGGTTAAAATACTAGTCCTTGACAGCATTTTGAAGTCTTTCTTTAAATAAAAGCTTTTGTTTTGAAATATTGATTTAAATAGAGTTTTATGAGAAGTTTTTTTAAGAATTATGCATCCTTTTGATACAAAGATTATGAGCGTGTGTGGTAACAAAGATGATAAATACCGATTTGGAGGAAAAAGATGCAGAGCATTTCAACATTAAAACTTTTTCGTAATTCGGTATTTCGAAATTTATGGTCATCTACTCTTATTTCTAATTTAGGGGGGCTGATACAGGCTGTTGGAGCAGGGTGGTTAATGGCGTTGATCAGTTCTTCGCATTCCATGGTGGGGCTTGTTCAAAGTGCCACAACATTACCACTTGTTATGTTTTCTTTGATGGCAGGGGCATTAGCGGATAATTTTAATCGGCGTCAAATTATGTTGTGTGCGCAGATTATGATGATGGTCATATCCATGAGTTTATCTGTTTTAGCCTATATGGGATTTCTAACACCTTGGCTTTTGTTATGTTTTACGTTTTTGATTGGATGTGGTACAGCTTTTTATAATCCTTCTTGGCAAGCAACGATAGGAGATATTGTGAGCAGGGAAAATATTCCTGCTGCTGTTAGTTTGAATAGTGTAGGCTTTAATTTGATGCGGAGTGTTGGTCCTGCTATTGGCGGTGCCATCATTGCAACTTTGGGGGCATCTGCTGCTTTTTTGTTTAATGCTATAAGCTATATTCCTCTTATCGGTGCGTTATTTTTCTGGAAGTCGAATTATAAAAAAAACTCATTGCCACGAGAAAGGCTGTTAGGAGCTGTCTCAGATGGTTTGCGTTATGTTGCGATGTCACCTAATCTCCTGAGTATTATGGTTCGAGCGTTCCTTTTTGGTATAGGAGCTATTTCTATTTTAGCACTTTTGCCAATTGTTGCGCATAAAGTTCTTGGAGGAAGTGCCCTTCTTTATGGTACATTGCTCGGTTGTTTTGGGTTAGGAGCCATGATAGCAGGTATTATTAATGCAGTTGTACGGCATCATTTTCGTTCAGAAACAATTATTGCAAGTGCATTTATTGGTTTCGCCTTTTCTTGCTTTTTATTGGGAATCAGCCGTTCACTAATTATAAGCCATATCGCTTTATTTCCTGCAGGTTTATGTTGGGTTTTGGCATTATCATTGTTTAATACATCTGTACAACTCTCTACACCACGCTGGGTTGTTGCACGTTCTTTAGCACTTTATCAAACGGCGTCTTATGGGGGGATGGCTATTGGAAGTGCAATCTGGGGAGGCTTAGCTGATGGTTATTCTCCAACAATTGCTTTGAGTATCTGTTCTCTATTCTTGATTTTTGGTGCTCTTGCGGGGGTAAAATTTAGAATTCAAGAAATTCCTCAGATAGATTTAAATCCTCTTGATCATTTTAGAGAGCCGGAACTATTACTCGACCTCAAAGCAAGAAGTGGTCCGATCATGATAATGATTGATTATCAAATTCATGAAAATGATCTCGAAGAGTTTCTCAAAGTGATGACGCGTCGACGCCATATCCGGTTACGTGATGGTGCGCGTCAGTGGGTCCTTTTACGAGATCTTGAAAGACCTGAATATTGGACAGAGGCTTATCATATGCCAACATGGGTGGATTATTTACGCCATAATCATCGTCGTACAAAAGCGGATGCAGAAGTCAATAAGCGTTTGCGTCATTTAAATTGTGCTCCTAACGGCATAAGAGTGCATCGTATGATTGAACGCCAAACAATACCCCAAGCCAATGAGATGCTTTTAAAAGCCTCCTCTGATCATCTCCCTTAGGGTTAAAACAGTTTTTGTAAAATATTAAATACGTTAGTTAATATTATTTCGATCGATTTGTTAGCATAATCATAACAAAAAATTGCTGTTTAAATGGTTAATAAATTGATTTATAATGATTATTTGTCGTTTTTCATGTTGAGTGATAGTCCTAAAAATCTTAAGCTTTTCTCGTTTCAAATCTATTTAGAGTAAATCAGTCCAAATCTTCGCTTGCACATTACAAATGAGGGTTAAAGTGTGAGTAAAAAACGATTGAATAAGAAATAAAAAGCCTCTTATGAATCCTTTCAAACGCAAGGATTGTTGCGACATTAAGAGGAAAAAGTGTGTGGTGGTGTTAGTTTATAGCACTGACTTAAATTTTGATATGAATACGGTAAATATAGACAATGGAAAGTACCATATTTTTCTTAATTGATAGAGAAAAATATCTTTCCGCAAAAGGTAGGTGAGGAAAAGAATCGATTAAATTGTGAAAATCCGCTTCGGTTTAAATAAACTTTTGTCGAGGGTGCCAATGGCAAGAAGTTGTTCTTTGTAGAGGACAAAAATCTCATCTTCGTTAAGAGGTACTTTGTGATGACTTAAGAGGATAGAATGCCCCTTTATAATTCTCTGTGCTTGAGTTTCATTAAGGATATAGTGAGGGAGGCAATCCAATGCAGCGCTTGTTTCAATTAAGAGCTCATCGAGTGTTGTGAAGTTTTTTTCAAAAGAACGATTATTTTCATCTGTAGTGTTTTTATTTGGCGGAACGGCCGCTTTTAGTTCGTCCCATGTAATGAGATCTTCTTCATCAAAAGGTGCGACGGAAATACGCCTTAAATCAGCAATATGCCCATAGCAACCTAGATCACGTCCCATATCGCGTGCTAAAGAGCGCACATAAGTTCCTTTTCCGCAGGTTATTTCAAAGACAGAGTGCTTTTTAGTAGGCATTTCTAATAATTTGAAAGTTTCTATTTCCACTTCACGGGGCGGAATTTCAACAACTTCCCCTTCACGCGCTAAATCATAGGCACGATTTCCGGCAATTTTTATTGCTGAAAATTGCGGAGGCGTTTGCAAAATAATACCTGTATATTGAGGAAGAAGAGCAAGTATTTCTTCTTGTGTTGGACGTTTGAGAGAAGTTTTCGTTATTTCGCCCTCTAGATCATCTGTTGAACGCTCTTCTCCCCAAGCGATATGAAAACGGTAAGTTTTTTTGCCTTGCATCACGTAAGGGACGGTTTTGGTTGCTTCGCCCAATGCAATGGGAAGAAGACCAGAAGCAAGAGGATCAAGTGTTCCTGCATGTCCTGCCTTTTGTGCATGAAAGAGCCATTTGATTTGTGAGACAGCTTCTGTTGATTTCATTCCTTTTGGTTTATCAAATATGACCCAGCCAGAAACAGGACGCCCTTTTTTTTTGTGTTGCCGTGCCATATCTTTAATCCTCATCTTTATCACTATGGTGAAGATCGCGTGCAACCTCAGGCGAGCGAAGGAGAGCATCAATTTTTGAAAAATTATCAAAACTATTATCAAGTCGGAAACGCAGTTCAGGCATATATTTCATTTGTCGCAACGCATGACTGATTTCTCCACGGAGAAAACGACTATGTTTATTGAGGGTATCAACAACATCGGTATGAGAAGCATTTTTAAGAGTGCTGAGAGGTGATACAAAGCAAGTAGCAATTTTTAAATCTGGTGACATACGTACTTCAGAGACAGAAATAACAATATCTTTCAAGATATCATCAAGCAAAATATCACGCTGTAATATATGCGCTATTGCATGACGTACTTGCTCTGCTACTCTAAGTTGCCGTTGTGATGGCCTTGCATTTTTCATCAAAGTTTTATCCTTGCTACAAGATCTCTTTTTTTGACCATTTAGATAAGGGAAAAGAGATATTGTGTATAAAACCTAATAACTTTCTTCATTTTACAACAGAGTAAAGTTATTGGATTATTTTATAATGTGCGATTAATATGTTCGATACGGAAGATCTCAATGATGTCTCCTGCGCGCATGTCTTCATAATTTTCAAAGGCTATTCCACATTCTTGACCACTTTGCACTTCATTGACTTCATCCTTAAAGCGCTTGAGTGTTTTCAGCTTTCCTTCGTGAATAACGATATTATCGCGGATAAGGCGAACACCGGCTCCTCGTTCTATTTTACCTTCTGTAACACGACATCCTGCAACTTTTCCAATTTTTGTAATGTTAAAGACTTCTAGAATTTCAGCATTACCAAGGAAAGTTTCACGCTGTTCTGGTGAGAGTAATCCAGACATGGCAGCCTTGATATCGTCAACAAGATCATAAATGATGTTGTAATAACGAATTTCAATTCCTTGTGTTTTAGCAAAATCACGTGCTTGCTTATTGGCTCGAACATTAAAACCAATTACAGCAGAGTTAGAAGCTTCCGCAAGAGAAATATCACTTTCGGTAATTCCTCCAGCACCAGAATGTACAATACGCGCACGAACCTCATCATTTCCGAGTTTTTCCAATGCTGAAGCGATTGCTTCAATTGATCCTTGCACATCCCCTTTTATAATAAGAGAAAATTCCTTAACACCAGTCGTTTGCAATTTTGTCATCATCTGCTCAAGAGAACCACGCGAACCAGTTTGCCGCGCAACAGCTTTATCACGTGCTAATCGTTGACGGTATTCAGAAATTTCACGCGCTTTTGCTTCATGTGTGACAACAGCAAAACGGTCTCCAGCTTGTGGCGTTCCTTGCATGCCTAAAATTTCAATCGGTGTAGAGGGAACGGCTTCTTTGACATGGCGGCCATGGTCATCAATCAAAGCACGCACACGACCCCATTCATTTCCGGCAACTATAATATCAGAAGGGTGTAATGTACCTTTTTGAACAAGAACTGTTGCAACAGATCCACGTCCGCGATCCAATTTGGCTTCAATGATAACGCCCTCTGCAGTTCGTTGAGAATCTGCTTTCAGATCAAGCATTTCAGCTTGAAGAAGGATAGCTTCGAGAAGTTTATCAAGATTTTGACCAGTTTTAGCAGAAACTTCAACGTCCAAAGTTTCTCCGCCCATAGTTTCAACAAACACTTCATGTTGTAAAAGTTCTGTACGCACTTTTTGTGCATTCGCAGCTGGTTTATCAATTTTGTTGATAGCAACAATGATAGGTACACCAGCGGCTTTCGCATGATTGATTGATTCAATCGTTTGGGGCATAACACTATCATCAGCGGCTACAACGAGAACAGCAATATCGGTAACACGAGCTCCACGTGCGCGCATAGCCGTAAATGCAGCATGTCCTGGTGTATCAATAAAGGTAATTTTTTGACCGTTTTGTTCTACTTGATAGGCACCAATATGCTGCGTAATACCTCCCGCTTCGCCAGAAACAACATTTGCTTTACGAATAGCATCCAAAAGAGAAGTTTTTCCGTGGTCAACATGGCCCATAATGGTTACAACAGGAGGGCGCTGCTGCATGTTTTGAGGATTATCTGTTATATTAAAGATACCTTCCTCTACGTCAGATTCTAAAACACGTTTAACAGTATGGCCAAATTCAACAGCGATGAGTTCGGCAACATCTGCATCAATAACATCGCCAGGTTTCATCATTTGTCCTTGTTTCATCAAGAATTTAATCACATCAACAGAACGCTCAGTCATACGTTGTGCGAGCTCTTGAATGGTAATCGTTTCAGGAAGAACAACTTCGCGAGAAATTTTTTCTCTTGGTTCTTGATTTTGTGCACGCTTAAACTTTTCCTGTCTACGCCGCATTGCAGCCATTGAGCGTCCACGTGCGCTTCCTTCTTCGTCCAGTGCACTATTCAGAGTTAGCTTTCCGCGTCGCCGCTCATCAGCTCCTTTGACAACTTTTGGTACACGTATTTCTGATTTAGCAGGATTAGCACGCCGACTATGCCGTTCTTCCTCTTTATTTTCATCTATTTTGCGTTTTTCAACCACAGTTGTGTTTTTAGGCGCAATAGGAATATCTGTCTGTTCAATGAGAGGAGGAACAGGTGGAGCCTGTACTGGCGATATTTCTTCTTCTTGTTGGAGATGTATTTCTTTTTCTTTAATTTCTTGCTGTAAAATTTCTTCACGCTCTTTAGCGCGTCTTGCTTCTTCTTCGGCTTGTTCTCGCGTTATTCTTTCTTGGATATGTGCTTCTTCTAATGCGCGAAGTCTCGCTTCCATTTCAGTTGATGAAAGATTGCTTTTGGTCATAGATTCTTGAGGCTTTTTTCCCTCAAAACGCGGCTTAGAGCGCTGGGCGGCCACATGCGGCTTTGTAATGGGCTGTGGGGTTTCAGCTTTTTCATCAGGTCGCGTAATTTTACGCCGTTTGGTTTCGACAACGACAGCCTTCGTACGGCCATGGCTAAAATTTTGTTTGACCGTGCTCGTTTCCAAGACAGACCGCTTGAGAGTTAGTGTCTTCTTGACTGTTGTTTTGTCGTTGTTATTTTCACTCATTGTATTTCCTTCACGGCTTGTGCCGTCATCTCACTAGGCTTACTATGCTTGTCGTCACGATAGCTGATCAATTTATATGTCGTTTTGAGAAATCCCTCAGCAGCTTTTGTGTCCAATAAGGCCGCGTGCATTACAGGATTAGAGCCAAAAGCCACTCGCATTTCATCACTTGTAAATAAAGATATGATTTTTATAGTCCGATTTGTTTGTTGTTGTATTGAATGGATGGCCTGTGCAATTTTTCGTTTCCCATCTTCTGTTGTTTCTTTAGCATGAAGTACAAGAATAACTTTACCAGAGCGGATAGCAGCATCAACCTTTGTTGCTCCCATAACAATTGCTCCCGCTTTTCGTGCCATAGAAAGGCTTGAAAGAGCAGCTTTTAGTAAAAGCGTATCAACAACATGCACAAGATTTGGTGCAACCTCAACATCTGTTTTAAAGTTTCTATGAAAAGCTTTCTGTTTGATTGCTTTCTCAATAACAGCATGATGGGCAGAAATCCAAACGCCACGCCCTGGTAAATTCGCTTTAAGATCAGGAACAATTTGGTTATTGGGACCAATAACAAAACGGATCAGCGTTTGTGCTGAAGCATTTTTTCTAGTCACAATGCAAGTCCGTTCATTCATTTAAAGTGTATCCACATCCAAATCATCTGTTTTTTCATTTTCTGCAGAATTTTCATCTTCTACAGGATTTTCTGTAACAAGATCAGCTTGGTCTATCCAGCCTGCTTGTACACGTGCGGCTAAAACCATAGCTTCTGCATCCGCGCGTGTAATGTCAAAAGGGGTTAAAATACCAGAAAAATTCTGTGTTTGACCTTCTTTGCGTTCTCTCCAACCAGCTAAATCATCAACGGCATAGCCAGCAAAGTCTTCTATTGTTTTTACACCATCCTCACCTACAGCAACCAACATAGCACTTGTCATTCCAGGAAGTGTTCGCAATTCGTCAGAAACTCCGAGTTTTTTGCGTTTTTCATCAAGTTCTTTTTCTTGATGATCAAGATATTCGCGGGCACGACTTTGGATTTCAGCGGCGGTATCATGGTCAAAACCATCAATAGAAGCGATTTCTTCAAGATCAATATAGGCGATTTCTTCAATAGAAGAAAAACCCTCTGATGCCATAACCTGCCCGATCATTTCGTCAACCTCTAAGGCTTCCATAAACAATTTACTCCGTTCAGTAAATTCTTTTTGACGATTTTCAGATTCTTCCTTTTCCGTTAAAATATCAATGTTCCATCCTGTTAGTTGCGAAGCCAAGCGAACATTTTGTCCACGTCGTCCAATAGCAAGGCTAAGTTGATCATCTGGCACAATAACTTCAATCCGTTCAGCATCTTCATCAAGGATGATTTTAGAAACTTCAGCAGGTTGCAGTGCATTAACGACAAATGTTGCCGCATCAGGCGACCAAGGAATAATATCAATTTTTTCGCCTTGTAATTCAGCAACAACAGCTTGTACGCGACTTCCTCGCATTCCAACGCATGCTCCAACAGGATCAATGGAACCATCGCGTGAAACAACGGCGATTTTAGCCCGTGAACCTGGATCACGAGCAACAGATTTGATTTCTATAATACCATCATAAATTTCTGGCACTTCCATAGTGAAAAGTTTTACCATAAATTGGGGATGTGTGCGTGAAAGGAAAATTTGCGGACCACGCGTTTCACGGTGTACATCATTGACAAAAGCACGAATACGATCTCCATAGCGGAATGATTCACGAGGAATTAATTCATCACGGCGCACAATAGCTTCACCACGCCCGAGATCAACGATAACATTACCATATTCCACACGCTTAACTGTACCAGAAATAATTTCACCAACTTTATTTTTGAATTCTTCATATTGCTGATCACGTTCTGCGTCGCGTACTTTTTGTACAATAACCTGTTTAGCAGATTGTGCTGCGATACGTCCAAAATCCATAGGAGGTAAAAGATCAGCAAAAAAATCACCAATTTTTGCTTCTGCTTGATGTTTAAGAGCATCAGACAAAGTAATTTCCGTTGTGTAGTCTTCAACGACATCAACGATTTTAAGCAGGCGCTGTAATTTAATTTCACCTGTTTTAGAATTGATTTCAGCACGGATATTTGTTTCTTGACCATAACGAGAACGTGCTGCTTTTTGAATAGCATCAGCCATCGCAGAAATGACAATTTCACGGTCGATTGACTTTTCACGTGCAACAGCATCTGCAATTTGCAGAATCTCAAGCCTGTTAGCGCTTGTAGCCATCAATTTTCTCCTTCTTTGTGCCACACGATGGGTATTTCCCAGTGATATTATTTTTTGAAATTGAGCGTCTGTATAGAGTCGTTAGCTTTCTCTTCAGCAATGAATTGTTGACTTAACTCTTTATTTTTTTTCAATGCATCGCGAATAAGCTCATCGGTAAGCACTAAATGCGCATTTATGATATCACAAAAGGAAATAGGGGTATACATGGCTTCTCCATAAGCAGCTTTATCAGTGTTTAAAATAAATCCATCTTGCGTGATATTTGTAAATGTCCCGCGAAATTTTCGGCGTCCATCAATTGTTATTTTGGTTTCAATTTTTGCAAGATGCCCTTGCCAATGAAAAAAGTCAGATTTTCTTACCAATGGACGATCAATTCCAGGTGATGAGATTTCTAAATGATATTTGTGTTCAATAACATTTTGTACATCAAGGAGGGGGGAAACAGTTCGACTAACAGTTTCACAGTCTTCTACGGTCATAGAACCATCGGCACGTTCAACCATAATTTGAAGTGTTAAACCATTTTGACCAAGAAGTTTCACACGAACCAAACGAAAACCTAAAGGTTTAAGTAGTGGTATGACAAGAGCAGCAACCTGTGCTTCGATACCATCTTCTTCAAACAGGCGTGGTTCGTCAAGATTGCTTATTTTTTCAGCTTCGTTCATACATTTTATCCAAGTTGTTTTCATCAGTTTTATGATATTAAAAAAGAGCGGGTCCAACGGCCCACCCTTCATCATAAGACCAAGAATTTAGCTATTGATACTCTTAAATTCAAAATTTTTCAAGTTGTTTATGAGAAAAGCGCTTGATCATTTATTTCTTGATAAAGGTAAGATAGGCGGGCGTCCGTCCTTCGCGTAAAGCTTTTGCTTCATAGCGGGTTCCTTTCCATAGTGGATAAGGGAGTTTCCAGTCTTGAGGTTTTTCTGCTTTCCATTCAAAGTGATCATGTTGTGCACAATGGTACAAAGTCCAGTTTACATAACTGTCGATATCACTAGCAAAGCGAAAAATTTTCCCTATTTTAAGAACACGAGCAAAACGGTTAAGATTTTTTGTGTTGATGAAACGTCGTTTCCAGTGTTTCTTTTTCGGCCAAGGATCAGGATAGAAGAGGTCTATTCCATCAAGCGAGTTATCAGGGAGCCAATCAAGGAGGCGTGTAGCATCATCATTATAGAGGCGAAGATGATTTTGATAGTTTTGATGCTGTTCAAGAGACAACAATATTTTTGCCATGCCATTGATAAAGGGCTCGACGCCGATAAAACCGGTTTTTGGAAAATATTCCATTTCATGAAGTAAATGTTCACCTCCACCAAAGCCGATTTCAAGTCGAATTTCTCTTACTTTGCTTGAAAATAAGGATGTAAGGTTTGAGGGAGGTGGGACATTTAAATCAATATTTAAATTGGGGAGAAGCATTTTTATACGTGTAAGATGACTGTTTCGAAGTTGTTTTCCTTGTCGGCGTCCAAAAAATGCTTCACTCTTGCGTGTATTATATTTAATCATGGGATTTGGATCATTGTTTGAAGCGTTTTCACGAGATCAGTTTTTTCCCATGAAAACGAACCATCGTGTTTTGGTTTTCGCCCAAAATGACCATAGGCAGCTGTTTTCGCATAAATAGGTTTATTGAGGTCAAGATGTTTTCGAATGCCGGTAGGTGAAAGGTCCATTATTTTGCGAATGGCTGCTTCAATAACTTTTTCATCGACTTTTCCTGTTCCGTGAAGATTGAGATAAATAGATAAAGGTTGTGCAATACCAATTGCATAAGAGAGTTGAATGGTGCATCGCTCTGCTAAATGAGCAGCAACAATATTTTTAGCCAGATAGCGTGCCGCATAGGCTGCAGAACGATCAACTTTTGTTGTATCTTTTCCTGAAAAAGCACCGCCTCCATGGGGTGCTGCACCTCCATAAGTATCCACAATAATTTTGCGTCCTGTTAATCCGGCATCGCTTTGAGGACCACCAATGACAAATTTTCCTGTTGGGTTAATATACCAACTGCATTGATCTGCAATGGGAATGTCATGTAAAGCTTGACGAATGTAAGGTTCAACCACTGTACGTACCTTGTTGGAATCCCAGCTTTCATCGAGGTGCTGCGTTGAAAGAACAATGGATGTGACCTCTATCGGTTTTCCATTTTTATAGCGTATGGTTATTTGGCTTTTAGCATCTGGTCCTAATTTTCCAGCTTCTCCCTCTCCTTTATGACGGGCTGTGGCAAGAAGTTTGAGAATTTTATGCGCATAATAAATCGGCGCAGGCATGAAATCAGGTGTTTCACGGCAAGCATATCCAAACATGATGCCTTGATCACCTGCTCCTTCTTCACCATGCCGATCCGTAGCATTATCAACTCCTCTTGCTATGTCAGCTGATTGAGGGCGCAAAAGAACATCAATTTTAACAGTTTTCCAATGGAAACCTGCTTGTTCATAGCCAATGGTACGAATAGCACGGCGCGCTGCTGTACGAAAACGCGTAGGATTAATGAGTGGAAAGCCAGTTTCATCATAGATAAATTCTTTATTTTTATCTTTTTTTAATAGCGTATCGGGAACACGCACTTCACCAGCGATAACAACACGGTTGACACTGACGAGAGTTTCACAGGCAACGCGTATTAACCATGGATCAGTACCAGTCTTTTCAGCTTCTTTATAGATCATATCAACGATTTCATCGGAAATACGATCACAAATTTTATCAGGATGTCCTTCCGATACCGATTCGCTCGTAAAAAGATAATCTTGATGCGGCATAGGAACTCCTTCAAAAAAGAAAATCAACGATTTAATTAATTGCTTACTAAAGTTGTCACGATTTGCTAATTCTACAGCAAATCGTCAATGAAAATTTATATGAATAAAAGAAAAAAGATATAATTTTAATTTATAGCTTATTTGTCAAATCTTCCTCAGAAAGTGCTTTTGCCAAGTCAATAATTTTTCGACGCACTTTAGCATCAGATATATTTGTAAAAGCGCGCATGAGCTGAATCCCTTCGCTGCTAGAACAAAAGTCTATAAAATTGTGATCACTTTCAGCAAAACCCTCTACTTGTTGGGAGGTAATACCTTTATCAAAAAAGTAAGAAACAGGAACATCCATAATTTCCGCTATCGCTTGAAGACGACTGGCACCAATACGGTTTGTTCCTTTTTCATATTTTTGGATTTGCTGAAAAGTAATTCCTAATTTTTCGCCTAGTTTCTCTTGAGTGAGTCCTAAAATATTACGACGTAAACGGATACGAGTTCCAACATAGATATCTATAGGGTCAGGTTTTTTTCTAGTTTCGGTCATAATGCAACTCTTTATTTCCAGCACGTTTCTTCTAAGCCAACATCATATTTATACGAAGCTGATTCATCATATAATTAAGATAATATGTAATATTTTTTCCCAATATTACTGGTACACGCAACATAATACCGTACAAAGGGCACTTGAATCATTTAAGCTGTTTTGTAGAACCAAAACCAACACGACACAATAGCATAAGGATGAATAAGATAAAAGTAGAGAAAGTTCTGTATTCATTGCTTCCTATAGGGGTAATGGATGATGGAACTTGTGAATCAATAATGCCCACAGCATCTTGTTGAAGAGCTACAACGATTCGTCCATAAGAATCAATAACAGCTGATATTCCATTATTGGCTGCTCGTATGAGGGGGATTCCCAGTTCAACGGCACGAAGTTGTGCTTGTTGAAGATGTTGATAGGGTCCAGGTGTTACACCAAACCATGCATCATTTGTAATATTAATAATTGCTTGAGGCGAGGAGCCTTTAAAAGTCATTTCATGGGGAAATATTGCTTCATAACAAATCAAGGGTAGATAAGAAAATCCGTTTGGCATTGTAACAATTTTGCGCACACTTGCAGCACTATATCCACCAATATTATCGGCAAGGGTACGCAATCCAATTTTTTTCAATAAATCCTGATAAGGAAGATACTCACCGAAAGGAACCAAATGAAGTTTATCGGAAGTATTTAAAATATTACCTTGAGCATTAATGACTGCAATTGTATTAAAATATTGTGTTTGGGAATGAGGTAGATCATTGCTGGCTCGTATTGCTCCGATAATAGCCCATTGTTTAGGTTTTAAAAGAGAGGCAATGCGCATTGTGATAGATGAGTTATCATAGAGAAGGTAAGGAACGGAAGCTTCGGGCCATACGATAAAATCGGGTTCTGAATTTTGGTCAGTTGTTGGCATTGCACTTAGATTCATATGCGCTTCCAACATAGCTTCTCGTGTATTATCACGCAATTTTATATTTTGTTGGATGGAAGGTTGAACAATGCGCACCCAATAAGAACTTTTTTGATTTTCAGCTGTGTTTTCTATAGTATGAAGACGATAAAACCCAAAACCACTGTGAATAAATATAAGTGATAAGCAGAGAGAAAGTGCTACTTTCTTTTTTTCATCTGTTAATAAAACAGTTGGCAAACTGTAGGCTAAGACAGCAAGAATATTCATTCCGTAAAGTCCCACGATTGCATCAGATTGCATGAACATTGGGGTTGGCATGGCTGTATAGCCAAGAGCATTCCATGGAAATCCTGTGAATAAAAACGCACGCAACCACTCGGCCAATCCTAATGCAAAGGCTAAAACAAAAAAGCGTGCTATTCCTTTTGTCCATAATAAACCAACAATGAAACCAGAAAAAAACCAATAAAGAGAAAGGTAGAGTGGAGGAACTAAAATGGCTAATGGGACTGCCCAACCAAAAGAATCTGGATCTGTTAACAAAGCATTGCATAGCCACCAAAGTCCGCAAATAAAATAACTAAAACCAAAGGTTCCACAGCTTAAAGCGTAAATAAAAAAATGTTTTTTATTGTTTTTTGCGGCCCGTATTGAGTCAAGTAAAACAATAAAGAGAGGGAAAGTTAAAAAGCAAAGAGGTGTCAAATAAAAGGGTGGAAGTGCAAAAGAAGTAAGAGCACCACACAGAAATATCCATGCTTGGCGCTTCCAACCGGTAACAGAGGACAAAAAAACGATGAAATTGTTTAAAAACGCTGGACTATTCTTTAGGGATGACATTGTTCTCAAGATTCTCATTTTTTGGAATGCGAAAAATACGCAATCGCTTAATCCGGCGTTTATCAGCTTCTAAAATACGAAATCTATAACCAGGTACAGCTTCGACAATTTCACCTTTGGCAGGAATGCGATCAAGAATGGAGACGATCAAACCACCAATCGTATCAACATCATCACCATATTCCCCTACGATAAAATCAGGACCAAGAGCTTTCTCCACATCTTCTAGTTCAGTTCTTGCATCAACGAGCCATTTATTGTTTGGTTCACGTACGATAGCATTGTCGACATTATCATGTTCATCTTCGATATCACCAACGACCAATTCAACAATATCCTCCATTGAAACGAGACCATCTGTTCCCCCATGTTCATCAATAACTAAAGCCATTTGAGTTCGTGTAGTTTGCATTCGTGTTAATAATTTACTTGCAAGCATGGAACTTGGAACAAAGAGAACAGTTCGGATCAGATCCAATTCACCGATTGGGGTATGTAAGTCTGTATGGTTTAATTGAAGCAAATCGGATTTCTGTTCGGTTTTTGTTGGGCTGACAATAAAGCGTGTCATATAGTTAAGAATATCGCGGATGTGAATCATGCCGCGCGGATCATCTAAAGTTTCAGCATAAACAGGTAAGCGAGAATGACCAATTTTTGCGAAACATTTAAGGGTTTCTCCAAGTGAAGTGTTTATTTCCAGTGCTTCGATTTCAGAACGTGGTATCATAACATCATCCACGCGTGCTTCACGTAAGCGTAAAATATTATGTAACATAGTACGTTCTTCAGGTGAGAAGAGGGCAGTGTCTTTTTCATTGTCAGTCGTGAGTGCAACGGTAAGATCATCGCGCAGTGATGTAGACACACAATTACGACCCCGTAAGAATGAAAACAAATGATTCATCAGAGAATATTTTTCTGTATGATTCGTCTGTTGAGAGGTTTTTTTTTCATTATTAGAAGATGTTTGACTATTATTTTGTGCATTTGTTTTGTTTGTCATGGTTTTGAAATCTTCTAAACTTTCTTTTTATAATTAGGTGAATGAGAGGCTTTAAATGGTATGCTCGTAATATTGATTTTAAAAGTTAAATTTTATCATTTATAGACAATTCAGCGTAAGGATCTTTTATGGAAAGCTTTTGCAGAATTTCTCTTTCGAGCTTTTCCATTTGATATGCTTCATTATCAGTTTCATGGTCATAGCCAAGCAGATGCAAGATACCATGAACAATCATATGCGTTAAATGGTCTTGAAATGTTTTTCCTTGTTTTTCTGCTTCGAGAACAACAGTCTCTCGCGCAATAATAATATCACCGAGCATGGGACCAGGTCGATTTCCAGCTTTAAGTGGAAAAGCAGGAAAGGATAATACATTAGTAGATTTGTTTTTGTTGCGCCATTGTGCATTGATTTGTGCCATATGTTTATCATCCGTAAAAAGCAGGCTAATCTCGCTTACAACATTTGCCAATGAAACATGATGCATAGTCGTCATTAATGCTTTTTCAGTGATATTATAAAGCATTTTCTCATCATTCCACCCTGCGCTTTTAACCATTATATCAATAATAATCATGATGAATCAAATTCATTTTTTAATGCACCGCATGCGAATGATTTTTTTTTATTTTGTATTTCGGAATCGCGATCATAAGCACGAACGATAGCAGCAACAAGTGGATGGCGTATAACATCTTTTTCATCAAAATGTACAATCGCAATATTTTCTACATTTGAAAGAATGCGAATTGCTTCAATGAGACCTGATTTTTGCCCTGTAGGCAAATCAATTTGGCTTACGTCACCGGTAACAATCATACGTGTTCCTTCTCCAAGACGTGTGAGGAACATTTTCATTTGCATGGGCGTAGTATTTTGTGCCTCATCAAGAATAACAGCAGCATGGGCAAGTGTTCGTCCGCGCATAAAGGCAAGAGGAGCAATTTCTATGACACCAGAAGCTAAAATGCGTTCTATTTTTTCAGCGGGCATCATATCATAAAGAGCATCATAAAGTGGTCGTAAATATGGGTCGACTTTTTCTTTGAGATCACCGGGAAGAAAACCAAGATGTTCTCCAGCTTCAACAGCCGGACGTGAGAGAATAATTCGCTCAATGATACCACGTTCTAGAAGCATTGCAGCATGAGCAACAGCAAGATACGTTTTGCCTGTTCCTGCTGGTCCTACACCAAACACAAGTTCAGTATGCTCCATAGCGCGTATGTAAGCATCTTGTATTGGAGTTCTTGCATGAATTATTTTTTTATGGGTACTCAACCGTGCTGGTATATGTTTCGTTGCAGATTTGTGTGTTATTGTGTCTTCTTTCTGCTTCTTTGGTATATTTGCCATAGCAAGCGCTCCTTTTATATCTGATAAAGTGAGCTCTTGGTGTGTTTTGGCACGTTCATAAAGTTGCTGCAATACATATTGCGCACGTTTTATAACAGAAATATTTCCACGGATTAAGACTTCATTACCACGCGGATGAATACTAAGTTCAAGTTTTTTTTCGATATAAGCGAGATTTTCGTCAAATTTACCAAAAACTGCTTTTGCATATTTATTATTTTCGAAAATCAAAACAACTTGGCTCGGATCTGAAGCGCTTGTTTGTTTCAAGGTATCAGCCTTTTCAAGGGACATATTTACTTTTTCTTTAATACGCTTTATTTTTTCGGTTGAAGCTTTCAGCCTATTCTCCATATCTACATAAATATTGCACGTTTTGTTAAGTAAATTCTATAAAAGACATTTTTTAAAAAAAGTGCACGTTTTAGATGTAATCATTTTCTTTTAAAATAAAAGAGTTTTCCAAAATATTTATTGTGAACAAGGTTTTAGAAGTATGTTTATCTATTTGTCACTTCACCAACAAAACTGTTTGAGCTTGCATTTTTAATATGAATTTCTATTACGCTACCTGTAGAGACTTCTGTATCTACGACAACAGGTAAAAGCCAAGGGGAACGTCCTACCATTTGCCCTGAGTGACGTCCAGGTTTTTCGATGAGAACGTTAGTTTTTTGACCAATTTTAGAACGCAAAAACGCATTTTGTTGCTCAAGGAGAAGGACTTGTAAATGTTGAAGGCGGGCATCTTTTACAGATTCATCAACATGATTTTTCATTGTGGCTCCCACTGTTCCAGGACGGGGGGAATATTTAAAAGAATAAGCTGAACTGTACTGTACTTGTTGAATAAGTTTAATGGTTTCTTCAAAGTCTTCATCTGTTTCTCCTGGAAACCCTACAATGAAATCGCCTGAAAAGGCAATATCTGGCCGTGCGGTTCGAATTTTTTCGATAAGATGAAGATAATGAGAGCTTTTGTGTTGGCGGTTCATAGCTTTTAAGATGCGATCTGAACCTGATTGAACAGGAAGATGGAGGTAAGGCATTAACATATCAAGATCTCGATGCGCGGCAATAAGGCTGTCATCCATATCACGTGGGTGGCTGGTTGTGTAACGCAAACGCTTTAAACCATCGAGTTTTGCAAGATGATAAAGAAGATCGCCAAGACGCCAAGTTTTGCCATCAGCACTTTGCCCATGCCAACCATTGACATTTTGTCCAAGCAGCGTAATTTCTTTGACACCCGCTTCGATGAGTTGAAGGGCTTCTTCAGTAATTTGCTCAACGGATCGTGATATTTCGGCACCGCGTGTATAGGGCACAACACAAAAAGTGCAAAATTTATCGCAACCTTCTTGTACTGTTAAAAATGCGCTAACACCTCGTTTTCTTACTGCATGTTTATTATGGGGCGGTAAATGAGCAAATTTATCTTCAACAGCATAGTCTGTTTCGATAATTTTTTTTCCTTGTTTGGCTTTCTCTAACAATTCTGGCAAGCGATGATACATTTGCGGACCAATAACAAGATCCACTGTTGGAGCACGGCGCAAGATTTCACTTCCCTCAGCTTGTGCAACACAACCCGTTACACCAACCATCAGGGGTTTATCAGGTGTGCGCTCTTGACGCATAACGCGCAAACGACCGAGATCAGAATAAAGTTTTTCTGCTGCTTTTTCACGAATATGACAGGTATTAACAAGAATAAGATCGGCCTCATTGGGAATTTGTGTTGTCACATAGCCTTGCGAACTGAGACTATCAGTCATCCGTTGGCTATCATAAACATTCATTTGACATCCATAGGTTTTGATAAAAACCTTTTTCGGAGCAACAGGAGGCGTATTTTTAGGATTTTCTTTATTCATGGTGCATGTGTAAATGTTTTTTACACAAATCTCAATCTATTTACTTAAAAGTTTTTTGCATGATAATTGCATCACCACGACCATCTTTTGACGGGTAGTAGGCAAGACGTTCAGAAATTTTTTGAAATTCAAAGCGTTGATAAAGGTTCAAAGCAGAAAGGTTTGTGGCTTCTACTTCCAAGAATAATTTTATAGCGCCTTTGTCGTGAAGATGGTGCACTGTGCTTTCGATAAGAAAGGTACCAATTCCTTGTTGACGATAATGAGGGTGAACAGCAATTGTGATGATTTCTGCTTCATCAAGGATGAGGCGGCATAGGCAAAAGCCTAAAATTTGATCAGAGCGATCAATGAGAAACACTTTGTATCCGAAGATAGAGTGATCTGTTAAGAAATTATCAAAAGCTTGTTTTCCCCAAGACGGAGTAAAACAATGTTGATGAATTTGATGAAGAGGAGCACCATCATTAACTTGTAGCGGAGCAATTCCAAAATTCTTTTTTGTCAATGAAAATTTGGGCATTATTTTTTTTGTGGTAAAGCAAAATTGGTTTGTTGTTTTGCATCAGCGCTGCGTAGATAGAGTGGGCGAGGAGAATTTTTTGATTGTTTGTTTGCGGCAAGATAAGCATAGTTTACAATATCAGCCGCTTCGCAGGGGATTTTTTCTAGGACAATTTTTTCGTTTATTTTATGGCTTTTAATATGCTCCACAATGACATCAGTAGCTGGGCCGGTCAGTCGGGTTTTTTTTGGTAAATCTTCGAGGATATTTTCAATTGTTTTTAATCCAGGCGCTCCCAAAGGTGTGAGATCATTATGAAAATTTTGATGGTAGAACATCTCTCTCCCTGCTTCAATGACAACAGTAATTGCTGATGCTGTACTTTTACTGTTTATTACTTGTGCTGCTAACGCTTCAAGAGCACTTACTCCAACAGCAGGTATTTCAAGTGCTAATGCCAAAGCGCGCGCTGTTGCAACACCGACACGTACACCAGTAAATGATCCAGGTCCAATATTGACAGCAATACGCTCAACTTGATCAAGCGTCATATTGGCTTGTGTCATTGTTTGTGTAATCTGCCCAATAAGTTTTTCAGCATGCCCTTTGTTCATGCGCTCATTGATACGCGCAATAACAGATTTATGACGAATGAGCGCAACAGCACAATAAATTGAAGCAGTATCTATAGCAAGGATAAGCATAAAAATATTTTAGTTGAATAAAACGATAAACAAAAGTTCTGCTGTATTTTTAATCTTTTTATTATCGTATATTTCATTTGTAAGAAAGTTACTAGTGCCAATAAGCAACAATATCTTTTTATGGGATAGAACGAGATGTTGATTTAATCCCTATTTGTTTTCACTTTTTGAATGAGTACCTTGAATATTGTAAGATTCTCTTATTTCAAATCTACTTATGGTGAGACAATTAAAGTTATTAGCTTGTATATTACAAGCGGAATTAGGGTGTGAATAAAAACTGTTGAAGAAAAGAATAAAAACTCCTTTCACGAATCGTTTAAATGTAAGGATTGTCACAAACATTTTGAGCTATCAAATAGTATGATGATGCCATTTGTATTCCATAGTAAGTAAAAGTAAGTTAAAAGGGGGAAAGCCATGACCCCACATTTTTTCCCAATAAGAGCATATTCTATCACTCTTTATATAAAAACTTCAGCGTAATGAGAGCAGATGAAAGAAATGGCATTGTTTTGCATGAGTTACGTATTTTAATACTACGTCGTTGCAAATCATTATGGACTGAAAAGCAAATTTGACAGTTTTCACTTAAATATCAGCTCTTTCAATTTTTTTGTATAGAATAATGAGCAGTATTTTAGAACTTTTTCTGGTTGTATGAAAGAACTGATTTTAATATTAGTGAACCTTTGGATTGATTGCATGCTCCATTGAAAAAAAATAATTAATGCATATTTCAAAATGTTATATGGTTCAGATCAATCAATCCTATCATGATAAGGCTACACGCGCCAAGAAGGAGTATGGAGGAAGTTGAAGCTAAAATAACGCGCCATCCTGCTTTTTTTAATGAGCGGATATCAACACCTAATCCTAAAGCTGCCATTGAAATGACCGTGAACAGTTGAGCAATAAGTCTGATCGGGTTTATAGCCGTTTCAGGAATAAGTCCGCTTGAACGAATAAGCATCATGATAATAAAACCGATGATAAACCATGGGACGAGAGTATGTAGACGAAAATGTGTTTGTGCTGATCGACGATAGATGATGGATAGGATAAAAATAACAGGGCCCAACATTAAAACCCGCACCAATTTGACAATTGTTGCAATTTGAACGCTCACGAAAGATATTGGCGCTGTTGCTGCTAAGACCTGTGGTACAGCATAAACAACCATGCCAGCAAGCACACCGTATTGGTTAAATGATAAATTCAAAAGTGGGTGTAAAAAAGGGAGAAATAAAATAATAAGAACCCCTAAAAGAGCGGTAAAAGCAATTGCTGCCGCTACATCTTCATGTTTAGCATGAATGACAGGGGCAGTTGCAACGATAGCTGAATTGCCACAAATGGCATTACCACAAGCGACCAGCATTGCTAAATTTGCAGAAAGTCCAAAAAGTCTGCCTATAACAAAACTAATGAGGATCGTTATAAATATAACGAATACGATGCTTGCAAGCAAATTCCAACCGGCTGAAAGAACAGCACGGATGCTAATGCTTGCCCCTAAAAGAACAATAGCAATTTCAAGAAGCGTTTTTGCACAAAAGACTATACCTTTTTGGAAATATTTGGGCAGATTAAAACAGCTACGAGTAATTGATCCTAAAAGAATTGCCAAAACAAGGCTTTCAAGCCACGCTTCTGCGAAAAACTGTTTTTCTATTACTTCTAAACCATAAGCTAAGGCAGATATGAGCAGGCATAATAGAATACCTGGACCAAGGTCGTTCAAAAATGAGAGTTTTTTCTTTGACATTTTAATATTCCCCCGTCATTAAAGAGCTAAAGGTGAAGAGGAAAAAGTTTTAGAGATTTGTTCGTGCTTGTACAGCTGCTGCTAAAGTTCCATCATCAAGATAATCAAGCTCGCCTCCTACAGGAACACCATGAGCAAGTCGCGTAATTTTAACGGAGAAGTTAGAGAGCTGATCGGTGATATAGTGAGCAGTTGTTTGACCTTCGACAGTCGCATTGACAGCAAGAATAATTTCCGTAATAGGATTTTGTACAACACGTTGTATTAAGGTGGCAATGTTGAGTTCGTCAGGACCTATTCCATCTAAGGGGGAGAGTCGTCCACCCAATACATGGTAACGTGCGGCTAAAGTTTTTGCGCGTTCAAGAGCCCACAGATCAGCAATATCCTCAACAACGATGATTGTTGTATCATCGCGGCGCAAATCTGTACAAATTGAACAAGGATCAATGGTATCGACATTTCCACAAACAGAACAAATGCCGACTTTTTCTATAGCTGCTTGTATAGCTGCTCCTAAAGGCTCCAGCAATGTTTCCTTTTTTTTGATAAGATGAAGCGCAGCACGACGCGCTGAACGTGGACCAAGACCTGGTATACGTGATAAAATCTGAATGAGACGTTCAATCTCAGGTCCTGCAATGTATTTAGACATATTTTTGTCCCACGGAAAAATCCGTTTCATTAAAATGGAAGCTTGAAACCCGAAGGGAGCGGTATCCCTGCCGTTATACTTTTGGTTTTTTCTTCTATTGCGATTTCGATTTTTGTTCTTGCTTCATTATAAGCTGCCATAATGAGATCTTCGAGAATTTCAGCTTCCTCAGGTTTGAGTAATGAAGGATCAATTTGAATTGCTGTTATAATATTTTTGCCATTTAAAGTGATATTGACGAGACCTCCGCCTGCAGTGCCGGTAGCTTGCAGATTAGCTATTTCTTCCTGAATCTTCTGCATTTTTTCTTGCATTTCTTTGGCTTTTTTCATCATACTCATCATTTCACGCATAGGAATAGGTATCCTTATTCATCATTGATATCATTTTTATTTTTAAAAATACCAGCATTTTTAAAGGTATTGGGGAGTAAATCAAGATCATTTTCTTCTTTATTGAGTCGAATATCGACAATTTTTGCTTCTGGGAAATGGTTGAGGATTTTCGCGATATCAGGATCTGTTTCTGCATTGGAAAAAAGAGTCTTTTGAATCGCTATACTTTCCTCCTGTAAGGTTGGGCCACCTCCTTCATTAACAAAAGTTATTGTCCAGCGTTTTTCAGTCCATTGAGATATCTTTTTTTCTATATCATGAGCAAGAAATTGTGGGGTATTTTCAGAAAGTCTTAAGGTAATATGCCCAGCTTCAAAAGAAACAGGATGAACAAATTCTTTAATAAGAAGTTTGAAAGGGGCATCATTATGCTGTTCGGCTAATTGAACAATATCGTGCAAAGAATTAATCACTAGAGTTTTAGGTTGAGTAATCTTTTCTGTTGTTTGCGTGACAGAATGCGATAAATTTGCACTCTTTTCAGAAAGATCAATAGATTGAGAATTTTCAAGAGTTTCTGTTACTTCTTGGACGTTGATTTTGTCAGGTTTTTGATTTCTAACTAAATTTTCCGGTTGTAAGGAATGATCTAATTGGTTTTTCAAGGATGTTTTTAAATCTGATTGATCTGGTAATGTATTTGAAACGCTCGAGGAAGCATGGGCTTCGACCATTGTTTCTTTTGTTATATTATCTGCATTTGTAGATTCTTGATGAGAAGAGTTTTTAACCAGTGTGAGAGGTGTTTTTTCTTGCGTAAGCTTTTTTAAAGCTTCATCAAGAGTTGGTAAGTCAGCCGTGTGAGCAAGACGAATTAAAAGCATTTCAGCGGCTTGAAGCGGACGTGCAGTTTGATTAACTTCCTGTAAACCTTTGAGTAACATTTGCCAGTTTCGGGATAAAATAGGAACGGAAAGTTTTTTTGAAAAGTCTAAACTTCTTAAACGTTGTTCTTCAGTCAGTGAGAAATCTTCCACTATTTCTGGTGTAAAACGTAAACGTGTGACCAAATGATTAAAGTCGGCTAGTTCTGTCAATATAGTAAGAGGATCAGCACCTGCCTCATATTGACTGCGTAATTCATGTAATGCATTAACAACATCGCCTTTCATGATAAATTCAAAAAGATCAATAATACGTGCTTGATCCGCTAATCCTAACATTGTACGCACCGCAATGGCATTAACATTGCCATTGCTATGGGCAATCGCTTGATCAAAAATGGATAATGCATCACGTGCAGATCCTTCTGCAGCACGGGCAATCATAGAGAGTGCTTGATCTTCTACTTCTACCTTTTCATATTTCGCAATTTGGCGCAAATGTGCACTCAAAGCTTTTGATTCAATACGCCGCAAATCAAAACGTTGGCAACGCGAAAGGATTGTAATAGGGACTTTGCGAATTTCTGTTGTGGCAAAAATAAATTTCACATGGGACGGTGGTTCTTCAAGAGTTTTCAATAAACCATTAAAGGCTTGTGTTGAGAGCATATGTACTTCATCGATAATATAAACCTTATAACGTGCAGAAACAGGACGATAGCGTATTTGTTCAATAATTTCACGAATATCATCAATGCCCGTATGAGAAGCGGCATCCATTTCTATAACATCAATATGGCGTCCTTCGATAATTTGTGTGCAATGTTCACCAAGAGAGTCTAATACGGTTGTCGGTTGGTCAATATCTTTTGTTTTATAATTAAGCGCACGTGCCAAAATACGTGCTGTTGTGGTTTTACCTACGCCACGAATCCCTGTTAACATCCACGCTTGTGCAATACGACCTTTTTCAAAGGCGTTGGTGAGAGTACGCACCATAGCTTCCTGACCAATAAGGTCAGAGAAGTTTTGGGGTCGATATTTACGAGCAAGAACACGATAGGCTGTTTCTACCGGTACATTTTCCATGAATATTTCCAACTTCGAAGTTCTTTATGCGTACATTTTGATAATACAAAAGCATAGATCAATACTGTAGTCTCATATAAAAGGATTTTTTCTTAATCAAATTATTTATGGGACAATTTGTTAAAAAATAACCAAACCCCTTTATTTGCTGCATAAAAATGCCGCTCTGAAGATTAAAGGCACCTCGCTAAAAGACAGCATAAAAAATAATTTCTTCAGCAAAATAGGAGGTTGGCACGATGACCCGTACCAAAACTCGTTGGGGCTGCTTCTTTCCAGACCTGACCCAGTTGGCGAGCAGTTCGTCCACCACCAACCTCCCAAGTTCATATTGTCGATTTGGAATGAAAAATCAAGCTCAGAAACGAAAAATATCCTAAGAACGACGAAGAATTTTCCTTTGCGTTTAATTTATTGACATATAAACAACAAAGAGATTATGGATTTACCAGTTTTCATAGCAGTAGCTCTTCATATTTATTTGGTATGAAAATATTTTTCGCTTAAGATAATCTGAATGTATAATTATTCTCATTCGCTGAAACATGTAAGAGTGTTAGGATAGATACGTCTGTTCTAAAACTACGAAATTGAATCATCAAAAATTTACAACAGTCAAAGAAGCAAATAAAGTAGATAGATCATGTAATTGGCTAACATTCGAAAGTTAGGGGGAAGAGTGCTATTTAAATAATTAGCAAATATTGCTTTAATGGTGTTGCTCCTCTCACACAAAACAGAACATCCCAAACAGAATAACTTAATGTTCTACATTCACATGCTTTTTAAAGAGCTATTGCTCAGTACTGTTAACTATATTTCAAATCCCGCTCGTAAATAGTATACATACTTCCCTTGAGGTATAAATCCATTGTACACTACCCTCTTTATGCTTAATAAAAGTATAAATTTGAGCCCTCATACTATTAACAATTCCCAATGTTGCGATCCCTTGCACTTGAGAGGCTTTATAAGAAGCATTTTTATTCCTTTTTTAATCGTTTTTACTCACACACCACCCCCATTTGTAACTTTCAAGGAAACGATTTTAATTGATTCAATATGAAGATTTAAGATGGGAGGATCTTACTTTATTTGTGATTGTAATTCAGTATAAAAAATCAAAGTCTTATAATGATAAGTCAATATCTTAAATATCTTATAAGACCACCACCTGATTTCTATAGTGAATGAGAATATCAAATACGTAATATTTTTTCTTTTAACATATACGAATATAAATACTGAGTAGATGTTATCGCTCTTTGCGTGCTTGTTCTTTTAATTAAAAAACATCGATGTTTATCACAAGATGGATCAATATATGAATTTTCATCATTTGAGAAAAGGTTTCATATATTTTTTAAGTGACTGTGCTCATACAAGAGAAGATGCAACATTCAGCGCTATAGAAATAAGGGGGTACTGGTTTTATAAGCGTAAAAATGGTTCTTATTCGATATAAGCGACATTTTATAGTTTCAAATAATTATATTCTTTAACAAGGAGGGAAAAACGAGATGAATTTTTACAAAAAGCTGAATGAGTGTGATTTAAAATGCAGCGAGGAATGCATCTATAGAGAAAATTTTGCTTTTCTGTTTATCTAAGTGATTTGGGTAAGATGTGCTTCATAGCACTTAAAATGAAGCAGCTACGAAGATAGAAGTCATATTCTTATTAAAAAATAGCTTTTATAGTAGAAAATCCAGAACAATTTAAGTTTAGTCTTTTAGTTTTTGCAAAAGTCCTTCAATATCTAATGTTCTGAGCAGCTTAAGGTTTTTCCATATTAGTATAAAAATACCTCTTCAGCGATTAGTTTTAACAGCTTATCATGTCGTATTTTGAAAAAAATACCTGAAAAAAGAATAACTCTACTCAAATTTAGATGTTATAGAAATATTATTAATCATAATCTCCTGTATCACAATTCGTTCCAACAACTTTTTTCTTCGTAATATTTTTAAAAATATAATGTCCTGACGAAGGAAAACTTATATGAAGAGATTTTATATTTTTTAGTGTAAAGACCTTCTTTTCTTTATCATGGGTTATTTTCTTTTCATCATCAACAACAATTCTCAATTTGTTTAGATCAGAAGGGGTAGAGTACGATAAAGTGAAGGATACTTTATTCGGTTTAAAGATACTACAAGAGTATTCAACTCCTTGATGGACAATATCGGATGGGGTGATCACAACACTTTCATCCAGCGAAAAATTCCATTTTCTCTCACCAAAGCCAGCAAATGCAACACTAGAGTAGGCGAAAATATTTGCGGCTAATAATCCTTGCGCGAAGATTTTTTTCATTATCCTTTCCTTTTTTCTAAAGTGAGATGAATCATAAATCAGTTTTTATAAAAATGAAAGTTCAAACTTAATGCTAAAAGCAGGGCTAAGTTGCATTTTCTAGCTTTAAACCATGTTCAGAATGATATCAGTCTAAGAGATTTGAATGCTCTATTATGTATAATAATTTGAATTGTTTTGAGAGTTAATTTGGAAGTTCGTTATCTTTATTGAAATAAATTGTCAGAAGAAATGACTTTTCTCAAGAACCTCTCTTTAATATATAAAGGGAAATATATGGTACAAGCGTTTTTATGTTTGGTTACTGTGTTTTTACATTGATTTTTATACAAGTTGAATTGCTTTTATATATACGATGTTCGATCGTTTTGTGCCGGATAAGTACCGATAATACGCAGTTCTGCAGAAAAGAAAGATAATTCTTCTAAGGCAAGTTTCATCATCGGATCTTCAGGATGTCCTTCAATATCAACAAAGAATTGTGTTGCATTGAAATTTCCACCAATTTGATAGCTTTCTAATTTTGTCATATTGATACCATTCGTTGCAAATCCTCCCATAGCTTTATAGAGAGCAGCCGGGACATTGCGCACTCGAAAAAGAAGACTGGTGATGATTTTTTCGCCATTTTTAGGCTTGGGAACATGTCGTTTGGAGCGTGAAAGGATGACAAAACGGGTAATATTATGAGGGGTATCTTCAACATCCCTTTCAAGAATATCAAGTCCATAGAGTTCTGCTGCGATCAGAGGAGCTAAGGCAGCCTGTGAACGTTTAGCATTTTTTTTAATAAATTTTGCAGCTCCAGCGGTGTCAGCAGAAACAACAGGTTTCCAACCGTTGTTTCGTATGATTTTTCGGCATTGTGCAAGGGCATGCGTATGGCTGTGGACGGTTTTAATTTCGTCATATGTAACGCCGGGCAAAACCATTAATTGAAAATGGATAGGTAAAAAATATTCATCAATAATATAAAGAGATGATTGCGGTAAAAGATGATGAATGTCTGCAACGCGTCCCGCAAGAGTATTTTCAATAGGGATCATAGCAAGATCAGCTTTCCCACTTTCCACTAAATTAAGGGCATCTTCAAAAGTAGCAGAGGGAACAGCATCCATATTGGGGAACATATTGGAGCAAGCAATATGGGAATTAGCGCCGTATTCTCCTTGGAAAGAAATTTTATTGGTTTTTTTAAGTATTTTCATGCTAAAATCTCGCGCACTTTATCGAGATCACGTTGTGTGTCTACGCCTAAGGGAATTGTATCAACTATCTCCACATCGATGCGCATATTATGTTCTAATGCACGTAATTGTTCAAGTTTTTCGCGTTGCTCGAGTGTAGAGGGTTTGAATGATATAAATTTCTCAAGTGCTTCGCGCCGATAAGCGTATATTCCAATATGATGATAAAGAGGACCATCTCCATAAGGTGCTGTGGTGCGCGTAAAATAAAGAGCACGAAGGCGATTTTGAGAAAGAGGTGTACCAATGATTTTGACGACATTGGGATCTCTTTTTTCATTTTCTTCAATGATTCGAGCACCCAAGGTTGCAATATCAGTAAAGCTATTTTCTAAAGGGCGTAGCGCATGAATGATTTCACGAGGCATTATTGTTGGTAAGTCACCTTGTATATTTAAAATGGTATTGTAACGTTGTTCAGGATCAATACGCATTAAAGCTTCATAAATACGATCAGATCCAGACTTATGATCACCTTGTGTTATGATACATTCATGCCCATAATCTGCAACAGCTTTAGCAATATCATTATGATCTGTTGCAACGATCGTACGCCCTATTGCAGCTTTTTGGGCTTGTTCTGCGACATGTACAATCATCGGCTTTCCGCCAATTTCAGCGAGAGCTTTTTGAGGAAGACGGGTTGAGCCTATACGAGCAGGAATAAGAATAATTGGTTCAAGAGCCATTGTAAGATTCCAAATGTCATCTGTGATGCATTTATGATGTTGTGTGTTATAAAGAAAAAGCTTAAACTAAAAATGGTAATGAAACCGTGAACATTTGAGTTTTTATGAATCGCTCGAGATTTATTTATTTTATTTGTGCTTGTTTATGTGTGCTGGTCATTATTGTGGGGATTTCTACACTCAGCAATATAGTTTACGATCATCCTACATCAGTCCAATATTATCATACAGTTGCCAAGAATGATACATTTCAAGAAAAACAAAAAGCACCTGATGTTTCTCTATCACTAAATAGCCGTCTTCAACAAGGCAATTTTGAAAATGGCCGTAAACTTTTTCGCCAATGTGCCATATGCCATACTTCTGGACGCAATGAAGCAGGGCGTGTTGGTCCAGTTCTCTGGGAGATTGTTAATCGCCCTTTGGCATCAGCAGCAGGTTTTGCTTATTCACGGGCATTGCGTTCTCATTCTGATCAAAAATGGGATTTTATCACTTTGGATCGTTATTTACATTCTCCACGTGAAGCTTTTCCTGGGACTATTATGTCTTTTCGTGGAATTAAAAATGATCAAGATCGTGCCGATCTTTTGCTTTATTTACGCAGTTTATCCGATCATCCTGTTCCTTTACCAATGGATAATAATAAAGCGAACGAGCCAAATTAACTTATACCATAGATGTTAATTTTAGAAAGAAGTCTGATTTTTTGTAATTTTAGTTTCACGGTTTTATCAAAAGAGCTCTTATCGATGTTTTGTTAGGGGGAACGTCCCTCATTCAAAACAGAATACATTTAATGTTACATATTTACTCGCTTGTTTTAAAGAGATCTTTTATAAAAATGCACTCTTTACGCTGTCATCTGCAGATTGATTTTCAAGATTCGTTTGCTTCACTTTTTCTACATATGCTTGTCTGTGAAATTATTGCTGAAGGATTATAAATTCATGAGCCGCAGCTTTCTTCTTCTGAATGCAATAATTATGTAATTAAAGCTCTCCATGAGGTTTAACAGAATCTTTCTGTACACATCAATACCCATGTATTTTTCTTATGGACAGAGACAATTTATTATTCTTATACGTGCAATAATCCTAAGCTGCGTTTTATGATGCTTGATGAATAGACGTTTTCTCTTGAGGTTAGAGGTGTAGGGACAGATCATTGATCTTTTATAGTATCGATAACTAAACTATGATTTAGATTATTTATTTACAGGTTATGGTTTGAAGTAAGCACTTTCATGTGAAGCAATTTTTATGTGTAAATAGTAAAATAGAGTTCTGCTGATTATATTTTTATCTACTTCGAAAATTTTTTACACAAGAATACTGATGGCAGCTAAGTTTGCACGAGTCTTTGTTCATTTATAGACGATGACATGAAATTATGCTGATAAGCTATTATAGAGAATTATTTTTTCACAAAAGGTCTTCCATATTTGTGATAAATTTAATAGTTTCCATTGGTTACAGTGTTTCGATGACTTACGATAAAACATCAGTATTTCAATACATATTGCGAGAGTGCTAAAAATTAATGCGCGAGGAGACATAATCATGATTCCCCAAGCTTCTTAATAACTATGGCATTTTCCTTATAATTTGAGCGTTTATAAGTAATAATATTAAATTGCGCTAATAATCCATTGTAGAGAAGAATTTTTCCCACTAAGGGTTCACCAATATTTGTGATCATTTTAATAACTTCCATTGCTTGTAGGGTCCCAATAACGCCAGGTAAAACACCGATGATTCCAGTTTCAGCGCATGTTGGGATAGTTCCGTGAGCCGGAGGCGTGGGAAATAAATCGCGATAGTGAGGATTATTGTCTTTATACGGCATAAGGACGGTTAATGAACCATTAAAACGTTCTACAGCACCACTTATTAAAGGTTTTTTGCATTGGGCAGCGTGATCAGCAAGAAGATAGCGTGTCGTAAAATTATCACTTCCATCAACAATGATGTGGTAAGCATTGAGCAGTTTATCCACATTACTTTTATCTAGGCGTAGGGTGTGTTTTTCAACTACAACATGGGGATTTATTGCTTTTATAGTGGTTTCAGCACTGTCTGTTTTTCTTTTGTTTATTGCATTTGTTTTATGAATAACTTGGCGTTGTAAATTGGAAAGTGAAACGATGTCGTTATCGACAATTCCAAGGGTTCCAACACCTGCGGCAGCCAAATAGGTTAAGACAGGAGCACCAAGACCACCAGCGCCCACAACAAGAACACGTGCTTTTTTTAGCTTTTGTTGCCCTGCACCACCAATCTCAGCCAAAATGATGTGGCGTGCATAGCGTTCGATTTCTTTGTTGTTTAATTTTGTATCTGTTTCTTGTGTCATAAATTTTCTCTTGTCATAGTTCTTTTATTGTTTACTAAGTTTATGGTGCATAGACCAGTCTGCTTTTAGGATAGGGAGGATTTATTTATGAAAATTGCTATTCAGATGGATCATATTTCAACAGTTCGGATTCAAGGAGATACGACATTTGCACTCGCTTTAGCAGCACAAGAACGTGGACATTCTCTCTTCCATTATACACCAGATCGTTTATCTCTGTGCGATGGTTGTGTGATTGCACGACTAGAGCCATTGATTGTGCATGATAAAGAGGAAAACTACTATCAATTAGAAAAGCCTGTTCGCACGGAATTAACAGATATGGATGTGGTTCTTTTACGCCAAGATCCACCTTTTGATCTCAATTATATCACGACGACTCATTTGTTAGAACGTATTCATCCTAAAACACTCGTTGTGAATGATCCAGCATGGGTACGCAACAGTCCAGAAAAAATTTTTGTTACTGAATTTTCTGATCTGATGCCAGAAACATTAATTACCAAAGATATTGAAGAAATAACAGCTTTTAGAGAGACATTTGGCGATATTATTGTTAAACCACTTTATGGAAATGGGGGCGCTGGTGTTTTTTATTTAAAACAAGATGATCGCAATTTAGCATCATTGTTGGAAATGTTTGCAGAAATTTATCATGAACCTTTTATTGTTCAGCGCTATTTAGAGGCAGTACGAAAAGGAGATAAAAGGATTATTTTGCTTGATGGTACACCCGTTGGAGCTATTAATCGAATTCCGACAAAAACAGATGTGCGCTCTAATATGCATGTTGGAGGTCGCGCGGAAAATGTTGAGTTAACAAAACGTGATTATGAGATTTGTGAACGCATTGCTCCAGCCTTAAAGGAACGTGGTCTTCTTTTTGTGGGGATTGATGTGATCGGAGATTATATAACAGAAATTAATGTGACGTCTCCTACAGGAATTCGTGAAATTAAACGCTTCTGCGGTACAGATGTTGCTCATTTGTTTTGGGATGTTATTGAGTTCAAGCGTTCAAATTAATTTATTTGACAGAGGACAAAAACATGGTTTTAAAAAAATGATCCATGTTGTTTTTTATATTTGTTATGTTGCAAATGTGAACTAGAATGACCGTATGATATAAATTAAGAGGCTTTGTCCTCAATTTTTAGGGAGTTTATAGATGAGCAGGGTATTATCAATTGGAGTGGGATTGATTTTTGCGCTACTGCTGTCAGCAAATGGAGGCAATGCGCGCGATCAAATACAGATTACTGGTTCATCTACAGTTTTACCTTATCAAAAGATTGTTGCTGAGACATTTGGAGAAATTTATCCCCATTTTAAGGTTCCTGTTATCGAATCGGGTGGAACAGGAGCTGGTATTAAGGAATTCTGCCGTGGTATTGGGGAGAACACCGTTGATATTGTTAATGCTTCGCGAGCCATGAAACCGAGTGAATTACAGTCTTGTGTTGATGCTGGTGTAAAAGATGTTGAGGAAATACGTATTGGGTATGATGGTATTGTTTTTGCAACAGATATTAAAGGTCCTGATTGGAAATTAAAGCCAGTAGATGTTTATAAAGCTCTTGCTGCTCGAATTATTATAGATGGAAAGTTGCAACCGAATAATGTTTTGAAATGGAGTGCAGTTAATAGTGCTCTTCCTGATTGGACGATAGCAGCGTATATTCCTGGAGAGAAGCATGGGACGCGTGAAGTTTTTGAGGAAAAATTACTTACTGAGGGGTGTAAAGAGAGTGGGGCAGTTGAGGTGATGAAGTCTTTAGGAATGGATGATAAGGAGATACACACTGCTTGTATTGCGGTACGTAAGGATGGAAAAGCGGTTGATATTGATGGTGATTATTCTGAAACATTTGCGCGTCTAACTTCTAATAAAACAGGGGTTGGTATTTTTGGTTTGTCTTTTTATCAAAATAATGCTGATAGGCTAAAGGTTGCCGATATTAACGGTTTTGCGCCAACAGTTGAGACGATTTCTAGTGGACAATATCCAGTTTCTCGACCGCTTTTTTTCTATATTAAGAAAGCACATTTAGATATTGTTTCAGGTTTGCGAGAGTATGTTGACTTTTTTCTTTCTGATCAAATGATTGGTCCAGATGGTCCTTTGGCTGAATATGGTTTGATTGTTTCTCCTGAAAAGGAGCGTCAAGCACAGCGTTCTGATTTTTCTACTGGTCGAGTAATGACATTGAAATAATTTGCAGGGAATAATTGGTTGGATTTCTGGGATAGGAAATTTAGGTGCTATTTTTTATAAAAACTGAAAGATAAAATGCGCATTTCCTTCATTATTTTTCTATTATTGATTTTTGGATTTTGTGGCTTTTGTATTTCTTATATGCGAGCACGCATTCTTGAATACAAACAACATAAGATGCATTCTCGTGCGTATTATTATGGCTGGTGGACATTTTTGATTACTGTTATTCCAGCTTTTATTTTTTTAATTGTTTGGGATGCTGGGAGTACAATTTATTTAGAATATAATGCCTCTCGAGAGCTTGGGGCGTATAGTGCGCATGTAACAAAGTCTGTAAATCATGATCTACTTTGGGAGACACTTCGAAGTCTCGTCAAAATGATTCATCGCTTTGAGGGGAATCTTTCTACCGCTTCCTATAAGGAAGTGCAGGCACAGTTATTCGCGAAGGGATTGATTTTACCTAGTGAAGCATCGGATGATGTGTTCAAAATAGCACAGTCGTGGGTATTCTTTTCTGAAAAGCTTAAGTTTATAGGCTATGGTTTCCTTTTTATTATTGCGTCTTTGGGTTTTATCTGTGGAATGGTGCAAATTGCGCCTCATCAGCGTGCGCGCAATAAGGTTGAATCTTTTATTATTATTGGATTAATTTGTGCATCTATTGTTGCAGTCTTGACAACAATAGCCATTGCGCTTTCTATGCTTTTTCAGACAGTAAGCTTTTTTCAGTCTGTATCATTTTCAAATTTCTTTTTAGGAACAGTTTGGGATCCGCGTTTTTCCGCGAGCGGCTCAAGCGATGAAGTAGGACAATTTGGTTTAATACCGCTTCTTGCTGGTACGCTTTATATTGCATTTGTCGCCATGCTTTTTGCTGTACCTATAGGGCTATTTTCAGCTCTTTATATGGCTGAGTATGCTTCTGCGCGATTGCGAGCAATTGTAAAACCATTATTAGAAGTTCTTGCTGGCATTCCAACCATTGTTTATGGTTTTTTTGCTTTGAAGGTTGTAGGACCATTTTTACGTGATCTCTCTGTTTCTCTCTCAGATGGGGTTGGGTTTATTATGGCACAAAGTGTTTTGACCGCTGGAGTTGTGATGGGAATTATGTTGATACCTTTTGTTTCCTCTTTATCGGATGATGTTATTACGGCTGTTCCACGCATTTTACGTGAAGGTTCTTATGGTTTAGGCGCAACGCAATCTGAAACAATTAAAAAAGTTGTTATACCAGCAGCGCTTCCAGGGATTATGGGGGCCATTTTGTTAACGGCATCGCGTGCAATTGGAGAAACAATGATTGTGGTTTTGGCGGCAGGTGTTGCAGCAAACTTAACACTCAATCCTTTCGAAGCAATGACTACGATGACTGTTAAGATTGTTAATCAATTGACCGGTGATTTTGAGTTTAATTCTCCACAAACTCTGGTGGCTTTTGCCTTAGGGATGACGCTCTTTGTTATGACACTTTTGATGAATATTCTGGCTCTTTATATTGTGCGTAAATATCGGGAACAATATGAATGAATGAAGATTTTTTCCCTCGTCGCAATATTAGCCTCAAGCGTCGGTATTGGGCTGAACGTCGTTTTCGTGCCTATGGTTTGATTGCTATTTTTATTGGTTTGTTTTTTTTATTTACGCTTTTATGGTCTATCATTAGTCAGGGTTATACAGCTTTTTTTCAAAGTGAAATGACATTATTGATTTATTTGGATGAAAAGATCATTGATCCAAGTGGTCAACATAAAACAAAACCGCGAGTGCTCATGACGGCGAATTATCCACTTCTTGTACGCAATGCTTTAGCAAAGAAACTTAATATAGATCAAAATGACCGCGCCTCTCTTCGAGAAGTTAACCGTATGTTTTCAAATGGTGTCCGCGTTCAGTTGCGTGAAATGGTAACAAAGAATCCAAAACTGATTGGCACAATGCAAAAAGTTAAGGTTTTGGCATCTGCGGATATTGATTCTGCTTATAAGGGACAGATTGATCTGCGTGTAGCAGAAAAAAACCGTAAAGTTTCTAATCGACAAGTAGAATGGATAAAGCGTTTAGCGCATGATGGTACGCTTTATAAAACATTTAATATTGGTTTTTTTACATTTGGCGCTTCAAGTCGTCCTGAGACTGCGGGATTAGGTGTTGCGATTATTGGTTCTCTTTATATGATAGGCATCGTTTTATTAGTTTCACTTCCGATAGGCATAGCAACGGCTCTTTATTTGGAAGAATATGCACGCAAAAATAAATTTACAGATTTTATAGAGGTTAATATCAATAATCTTGCAGCTGTTCCTTCAATTGTGTTTGGTCTTTTAGGACTCTCGTTTTTTGTTAATTTTTTAGGATTACCACGTTCAGCCTCTTTTGTTGGTGGTCTTGTTTTAGCGCTCATGACTCTTCCCACGATTATTATTGCAACACGTTCTGCTCTGCGTGCAGTTCCTCTCTCTATTCGTGCAGCAGCTTTAGGACTGGGAGCATCAAAAACACAAATGATTTTTCATCATGTTGTTCCTTTAGCTGCGCCTGGTATTTTGACAGGCACAATTATTGGAGTCGCACAGGCTTTGGGTGAAACAGCGCCTTTGCTTCTGATTGGAATGGTTGCTTTTGTTGTTAATATTCCTACAACCCCCATGGATCCAGCAACGGCTTTGCCTGTTCAAATTTTTATGTGGGCGGGTGAAGCAGAGCGCGCTTTTGTTGAAAAGACGTCAGGTGCTATTATTGTATTAATGATTTTTCTTGCAATCATGAATATTTCTGCGGTTTGTTTACGTCGACGATTTGAACGCCGCCAGTAATTTTAATAAAATAACAGTTTTGATAAGATTTTTGTAAGGTGAATTTTTGCAATGAAGATTAAAATGCGAGGTCAGGATGTGAAGGTTTCTTATGGAGACAAAGAAGCACTCCACGGTATTACACTTGATATTCCTGAACATCAAGTAACAGCTTTGATTGGTCCATCAGGATGCGGAAAGTCGACTTTTTTGCGTTGTTTTAACCGTATGAATGATACGATTGAAGGCGCTAAAACAACCGGTCTTATTACTTTAGATGGGGAAAATATTTATGACCAGAGGATTGATGTTGTAGAATTGCGCGCTCGTGTTGGAATGGTTTTTCAAAAGCCTAGTCCTTTTCCAAAATCTATATTTGAAAATGTTGCGTATGGTCCACGCATTCATGGTTTAGTTAAAACGCGCTCTGAATTGCATGATATAGTTGAAAAGAGTTTGAGGCAGGCAGGTTTATTTGAAGAAGTAAAAGACCGTCTTCATGATCTTGGAACAAGTTTATCAGGGGGACAACAACAGCGTTTGTGTATTGCACGTGCTATTGCGGTTAGTCCTGAAGTTATTTTGATGGATGAGCCCTGTTCAGCTCTTGATCCCATTGCGACGGCACGGATTGAAGAGCTTATCGATGCATTACGGCAAAATTATACAATTGTTATCGTAACGCATTCCATGCAACAGGCTGCACGTGTTTCTCAATATACGGCTATGTTTCATTTAGGGCACTTGGTAGAAGTTGGTGCAACTGAAATGATCTTTACCTCACCAAAAGAGCAACGGACGCAAGATTATATTACGGGGCGTTTTGGATAGGTGAATTGAGGAGTGTAAGATATGTCTATGAACCATACTGTCCGTTCTTATGATGCAGAACTAAAATATTTAAAAGCAAGGATTACAGAAATGGGGAGCCATGCAGAAAGGATGATTGAACGTTCTGTCGCATCGGTTGTGTGTAGTGATCTTCAACTTGCAACGACAGTGATTGCCGATGATGTGTTTTTAGATGAAGCAGAACGTGACATTGATGAAAAAGCGGTTGCTATTATTTGCAAACGCCAACCGATGGCTGTTGATTTGCGTGAAATTATTGGAGCCATTCGTATTTCTTCTGATCTTGAGCGGATTGGGGATATGGCTAAAAACATTGCTAAAAGGACAGTTGCACTTTCAGAAATACGTCAATCTGCTTCTGTTTATCATGGGCTTGAAACAATTACAGCTTTAGCACTCAATCAATTAAAAGAAGTCTTAAATGCTTATACGAGTCGCCTATTAGAGCGTGTTGACGCTGTGCGTGAGCGTGATGAGAAGATTGATGCTTTGTATACTTCTCTTTTTCGTGAATTTTTGACATATATGATGGAAGATATGCGCAATATTACGGTTTGTACACACTTGCTGTTTTGTTTAAAGAATATTGAACGAATTGGTGATCATGTTACTAATATTGCTGAAATGCTGCATTATATCATAACGGGTTACCATATGTCTTCTGATCGTCCTCGCGATGACCTTACTTATAAAGTTGGGGTAGGTGAGAAGAAAATAGATTAAAATTTTTCTTATATGTATAAGATAAGTTTGTAGATACTATGAGTATTTTCTTACAGTGCGGCTATAGAAAGAATAAGATAGCCATATTATGGAAAAGTACAAAGAAGCAACAAAGAGTTTTTTCAGAGAAGCATGGCAGATTGCTAACTCTTGGTTTGACATATTTGTATATTGGATGATATCATCACTCGTATTATGGCCGGAGGGGAGTTTTCTTCTAGATCATTTTGTTAAAATTTTATGTTTTTATATTAAAGGGGATATCTGTATTATTTTTTTCAATATCGATGCAAAGAGTTTTGGTATCCAAATTTTTTTGGATGTAGAAGAAGTGGATAGTGTTGCTTTATTGTAATTGAAACGTGTGGGTTATTATGGCCTATATTGGACCATGAAGAATAACAATATTGATCTGTAAATTAAGAGTTTTTTATTTTTTATTTTGCATAGATATTTTTTTATTACCTCTTGTATTAAAATTTTACTGAGTGGTAACAATCGGCTATGTACTTTATTAAGAGATACATTTAAAGCTCATTTCAAAATTTGAATAGCTCAGAGATTATAGGAATGTGTTGCATAAGATGAAAAAAAATCGTTGGAATGTTTTTGTTACCTGTTGTGTAGCGCCGTTAGTTGTTGTGGGGTGTGCTTCAAATCGTTTAGATACTGGAAAAGTAAATAATAATAAGACAAAAACAGTTACGTATCCATTGACAGAGCGTCAATGTCTTATGCGAGCGATGTATTTTGAATCAAATCGCACAAGCCGTGAAGGAATGATTGCCGTTGGGACGGTTGTTATGAATCGTGTTAATTCAACCGCCTATCCTAAGACGATTTGTGGTGTTGTTGGTCAATATAAGCAGTTTGCTCCTGGTGTTTTAACGCGTCCTATGACGGAGAAAGCATCTGTTGCTCGTGTAAGAGAGGCGGCTGATGCTGTTTTACGGGGTGAACGAGATAAGAAAGTTAAACACGCTAAGTTTTTTCATACCGCTGGTTTGTCTTTTCCGTATAAAAACATGCATTATGTTCAGGTTGCAGGGGGAAATGCTTTTTATGAAAAACGATCACGTGATGGGGAACTTCAAGTTCCTACAAATAATCGCCCTTATGATGTTGCTTATGCTTTTGCTCAAGAACGTTCTGGTCATGCGCCAAGCTTTATAGATGAAGGCACAGAAAGTAGGGGAGTAAAGGTAGAGAAAAGTGCATCTCCTTCGATAGAAGTCGCACAGTCCAAAACGGCACATCCTGCGCATTTTGCTATGGTACAGCTTGATAAAGTTCCTATTCCTGCCTATGCACCTCAACATCTAGCTAGGAAAGAGGAAAATAAAACGATTATGACTTTGCCTTCATCAGATCAGTTAAATGCAATTGTTGCAATGTTAGAAAAACGACACAGAAACTGGTAAGTTTTCACGACAAAAGAAGGGTTATACGCCCATTGCGGTTTATGAATTAAGTGATCCTTTAGCGATAATGACACGCATCAATATACGTAGAGAAAGTAAACTCAAAGGATCTAAAAAACAATTTATAATATGACGACGTAAAGAACGCATTTTATTTAAAGAAGGGTATTGGTAATGTACTTTGATATTCATGAGACAATTTCGCCTGAAATGCTTAATCGTCTTGCAGAAATTACAGTAAAAGTGGGGTTGAATTTACAAGAGGGGCAAGATCTTGTTTTGACTGCTCCAGTTTCAGCATTACCTTTTGTTCGGCGTATTGCATATCATGCTTATAAGGTTGGTGCTGGTGTCATTACACCAATTTTTAGTGATGATATGTTATCGATTACACGTTTTGAAAATGCCCATACAGCTAGTTTTGATTGTGCCCCTTCTTGGCTTTATGAGGGAATGGCAAAGGCTTTTGAAAATGGGGCAGCGCGTTTAGCAATTGTTGGTGATAATCCTTTGCTCCTTTCCAATCAAGATTTTGATAAGGTTGCGCGTTTGAATAAGGCGACTTCACTAGCTTACCAGCCTGCTCTCAAAAAAATATCGAATTTTTCTATAAATTGGTCAATTGTTGCTTATCCAACAGCAGGATGGGCTGAGGCAATGTTTCCTTCTTTACCACTGAATGAGGCGATTAAAAAATTAGCCGATGCAATTTTTTCTGCTTCACGTGTTACAGAAGAAGATCCAGTACATGCGTGGGGTGTCCATAACGAGAATTTAAAGAAACGATCATCTTGGCTTAATGAGCAGCGTTTCTCTGCCTTACACTTTACAGGGCCAGGGACTGATTTAACTGTTGGTTTGGCAGATGATCATGAATGGCATGGTGGTGCATCCGTTGCTCAAAATGGTGTTATTTGCAATCCGAATATTCCGACAGAAGAAGTTTTCACGACTCCTCATGCTCATAAGGTTGAAGGTTTTGTTCGTTCGACGAAACCACTTTCCTATCAAGGAACACTGGTTGATAATATTGAAGTACGTTTTGAAGCAGGGCGTATTGTTGAGTCTCGTGCATCAACGGGTCAGGAAGTTTTGCAACAGGTTTTGCAAAGTGATGAGGGTGCAAGCCGATTGGGCGAAGTTGCTCTTGTGCCCCATTCTTCACCAATTTCTAAGAGTGACCTCCTTTTTTATAATACCTTATTTGATGAAAATGCTGCATGTCATATTGCTTTAGGGCAATGTTATTCCAAATGCTTTTTAGATGGGGCATCATTGACGTCAGAAGAGATTGCAGCACGTGGTGGTAATAAAAGTGTCATTCATATTGACTGGATGATTGGTTCTGGCGAAATTGATATAGATGGCATTACCCAAGATGGTGTAAGAGTTCCTGTATTTCGTAAGGGTGAATGGGCTTAATCCTGTTATGCCGCATTCGATGTGGAGTGGGATGTAAGCCTCATTGATACGTTAAGTATTTTAGAGTGTTTGGTGAATATTCAAGGCAGGGCTTGGCTATAAAGCCTTTAGTTAAGTGACTCATATGAGTAGGACGCCAAGAGAAATCCACTCATCAAAAATTTGTTTCTTATAGAGCAGATGTAGAGGAAACCTTCGTTCTTTGAGGGGGGAAAAGAAGTCAATTTATTGGTGATACAATTGGAAAGTGTATAATTATTAAAGAAGAGAGATGCCTGAACTTCCTGAAGTAGAGACAGTTCGTCGTGGACTTGAGCCTGTTGTAACTGATGCAAAGATAGTATCTGTCAGACTTAATCGTAGAGATTTGCGCTTTCCTTTTCCTGAGGCTTTTTCTGAGCGCCTTATTGGCAGAACAATTATAGAACTTGGTCGGCGTGCGAAATATTTATTATTTCATCTTTCTCAGGATGAAACGATTTTAAGCCATTTAGGAATGTCTGGTTCATGGCGTATAGAGAATGATCTTTTAAGAACAGTTTTTTCAACGACAAGTAAATTAGTTAAGCATGATCATTTTGTCATGGATATTCAAACAAGGGATGGTGAAGTTTATCATCTTATTTATAATGATGTGCGTCGCTTTGGATTTATGCTTTTAGTCAATACGGACAAGCTTTATGAATATCCACTTTTAAATAAGCTAGGGCTTGAACCTATGAGTAATTCGTTTTCTGGTCGTTATTTACAAAAGGCTTTTGTTAATAAAAAAATGTCTCTCAAGAGCGTTTTACTTGATCAGTCTATTGTTGCAGGTCTTGGGAATATTTATGTTTGTGAAGCACTTTGGCGGAGTCGTTTGTCGCCACAACGTGGTGCATTTACATTGGCATCAAAAACGGCACGTGCATGTGAATTTGCAGATTCTTTAGCACAAAATATACGCAATGTGATTTCTGAAGCCATTTTGTCTGGTGGCTCTTCTTTACGTGATTATATGCATATAGATGGTTCACTTGGTTATTTTCAACATGCTTTTTCAGTTTATGGACGAGAAGGTAAGCAATGTTTGGAATGTGGAACGCCTATTGTGCGTATTTTACAGGCTGGACGTTCAAGTTTTTACTGCTCACAATGCCAAAAATGAATAAGGTGTCTTGCAAAATCTTACAAGAGGCTTAAAGTCGTCGTATCTATAATATAATTACACAAGGCTTGAGAGGTTTTTTTATGCTGAATAAAGTACTAACACATCTTGATGGAAATATAGAAAAGAGCCTTGAACGCCTTTTTTCTCTTTTACGTTTTCAATCGATTTCTACAGACTCGGCTTACAAGGATGCATGTCGTAAAGCAGCTGATTGGTTAGTAGAGGATTTAAAAAGCATCGGTTTTGAGGCTTCACGTCGTGATACACCGGGTCATCCAATGGTTGTTGGGCATCATCCAGGACCTTCGGATGATTGTTTGCATGTGTTGTTTTACGGACATTATGATGTTCAACCTGTTGATCCTTTGAGTTTATGGGAGGATGATCCATTTACACCTTCTTTAAAAGAGAGAGATGGAGAGAAAGTTATTTGTGCTCGTGGAGCTTCAGATGACAAAGGTCAGTTGATGACTTTTATTGAAGCATGTCGTGCATTTAAGAAAGAAACAGGGCAGCTTCCTGTTAAAGTTACTATTTTATGTGAAGGTGAGGAAGAATGTGCTTCTCCTTCCCTTATTCCTTTTTTAAAAGAAAATAAAGATGAACTTAAGGCAGATTATGCATTGGTTTGTGACACGTCAATGTGGGATGCGGATACACCATCTATTGCTCTTTCTCTTCGGGGAATTATGGCAGAAGAGATTATTATTACAGCAGCGAATCGTGATTTGCATTCTGGTTATTTTGGAGGAGTAGCAGCTAATCCCATTCGTATTTTAACGAAAATCTTAGCAGGACTTCACGATGAAAATAATAGGGTAACACTTCTTGGTTTTTATGATGGCGTAGAAGAAACACCTCCACAGATTTTGCAGTTATGGAATGAACTTAATTGTACTGCTGAAAATTTTCTTGGTCCTATAGGGCTTTCTATTCCTGTTGGTGAAAAAGGGCGGAGCATTTTAGAGCTTGTATGGGCACGTCCTACCATGGAAATTAATGGTATTAGTGGCGGCTATGAAGGGGAGGGGATGAAAACGGTTATTGCTTCTCAAGCGAGTGCAAAAGTATCGTGTCGTTTGGTGCATAAGCAAGATCCAGAGAAAATACGCCAAGCGTTGCGTGATTATGTACGTAGCTCAATTCCTGCTGATTGTAAGGTTGAATTTAAGAATCACGGTTCTTCTCCTGCACTTCAGATTTCTGATGATTCATCTTTTATCAAGGAGGCGAAGGATGCCTTATCACAAGAGTGGGAAGTGCCTGCTGTCTTGACAGCCATGGGGGGCTCGATCCCAATTGTAGCAGATTTTCGGTCAATTCTTGGTATGGAGACTCTTTTGGTTGGTTTTGGACTGGCTGATGACCGTATTCATTCTCCTAATGAAAAGTATAATTTAAAATCGTTTCATAAGGGGCAGCGGTCTTGGGCGCGTATTCTTGCAGCTTTAGCAAGTAGGAGGGTAAATGGCTGAGATTCGTGTTCATCAAGGTGATTTACCAAACTTAGACAATTATAAAACTGATGCCATTGCGATTGATACCGAAACTTTAGGGTTACAACCACATCGTGATCGTTTATGTGTTGTTCAGCTTTCTTCTGGAGATGGTACTGCTGACGTTATACAGATTGCTAAAGGACAAAAGAGTGCACCTAATTTGGTCAAGCTTCTTGGAGATAACGCAGTTATCAAAATATTCCATTTTGGGCGTTTTGATCTTGCGATTTTAGCGCATACATTTGGTGTTATGCCAGAAGCTATTTTTTGTACAAAGATCGCTTCTAAACTCACGCGTACTTATACGGATCGTCATGGCTTGAAAGAAATTTGTAATGAATTGCTAAATGTGAATATTTCTAAACAGCAACAATCTTCGGATTGGGCGGCAGAAACGTTATCACAGGCACAAATTGAATATGCTGCGTCGGATGTGTTATATTTGCATCGTTTAAAAGTTATATTTGAAGAACGTTTAAGACGTGAAGAGCGAGAAAGTGTTGCCAAGGCGTGTTTTCAATTTTTGCCTATGAGAGCTAAGCTTGACCTTTTAGGATGGGCGGAAGTGGATATTTTTGCGCATAGCTAACTTTAAAATTGGTTTTTAAAAGGAGTTAATTATTGATGTGAGAGGACAAAATGCTTGTACATTATGGGCATTTTATCCTCTCCTCTTTTCTGATAAGAGTTATAATAAATTCTTAAGTACTATTTCATTTGAAGTTTAGGTAATCAAAGTATTTTTGCGAATTCATATTTTTTATTTTTGTAACAGGTTTTATTTGAAAAAAGAAATTTTGAGGAGAGTCTGGAAACATATGGTAGGTTGGAAGACTTAAATCTCTGAAACCGGTATACAGCCTAATTGGGGGAGAATATGAAGGCGTAAATATAAAAACCAAATCTCATTTTTACCATCATTTTTAATTCTGCTTTACGACTTTCAAAAGTATCTAAAGCAATGTCTGTTAAATAATAGAGATTACGCATTGCCTCACGCTTTTGTTTCTCACGTTTTTAATGGATTTACGTTCTTCATGTAAAACAGAACGCCTTAAACGGAATATATTTGTGTTGCTAATTCATGTGCTTTTTTTTAAAGAAACCGGCACCCAAGCCCATGTCACGGCGGCGCTTATGAGTGGTATAACAATAAAGCCCCCAAATATGGTATAAAATTTGTTGAACACTCCCATCTTTACGCTTATGGAGTAACAAGCCATAGCATTACACAATTTGCCAACTCCCAATGTTGTGTAGTCCTTAGCACTTGAGACGGTTCATAGAGGCATTTTTAGTCTTTTTTATCCACACAGCTCTCCTCACTTGTAACATGCAATCAAATGGTTTTGATGGATTCAACATGAAAAAGATTTGGAATGAGAGAATCTTAAGGTATTCAGGGTTTTTATTCAATATGAATAACGCTAAACTATCATTATAAATCAATATATTATATGATTAATCTATACAGATAACCACGATTGTACTGAACAATGCAAAGAGCAACTCCTAGAAAAGTGTGCTAGAAACAAGTGAGCAAGAGCGCTTTTTACTAAGTCAAAATGTTGCAATAGCTTTTGCATTTAAACAGATTCGTGAGAATCCACTTTTTTCAAGAGTTTTATCCATATACAAACTTCATTTATGATGTGGAAGCGAATAAATTTGCTTCATGTATAATGAACAAGTTTGGAATGAGAGAATATTCTGATATTCGAGGGGCTCATTTTGTGTGAGGAAATATAAATTATATATATAAATCAATATGTTTATGTGAGGCTCGTATAGTTTATTATTTTCAGACGATACTTCGTGCCTTTAATTTATTACTCAATAAGTGATTTCTATGTTGGTAGAGCAGGGCAATTTGCTTTTATTTTAAAATCAAAAGGGCTCCAAAGCTTTATTTGTAAGGATTTTCACTTTTTATCTATAAACATATTATTTTTCTCTAGAAATTTGCAATGAAGGCACTAGGTAAAATCCATTATGTATATTTGATGAGGTTAATTTATGAACATAAAATATTTTATTACAGCTTTTGCTACTTTTGCTTCAATCTCTATCGCTCAGGGTGCGAGTTTTTTAGCGTCTCAAAACCTTATACAGAGAGCATCTTCGGCTGTTCCTCCAATAGGTCTTTTTTCTGGTGAACAGCTTCGCAAGGTCTTATCTGAAGTTTTTCAAATAGAACTTTCTTGCACAAATAACAGTGAATGCATAACAGCAGCTAAGTTAGTACCTGTGTCACATTCTGGTAAAAAAAGAGGATATAATCCTAAAAAAGGACTAGAGAAAAGAGGACGGCCAAACCTATTTACACGAAGTCCAATGAGCTTTTAAAAAGTGAGAAAACAACATTGAGAGGTGTAACGTATGCTCAAAAAATGAAGAAAAGAGATATTATCACTTGAAAACAGGGGGGAACTATTTGTTTAAAGGGTGTTATGATTGTGCACGATGAGAATGAAGAGGACTGTTTGGAAAGGATATGAGCAGGAAGATTTCAGTGAAAGAATAATACTGTATAATGGCAATCAGTCATTACAAAATTCATGGGTTTAGATGAATATAACCTAGAGATTTGGGGTTATTTTGTTATGCCGTAAATATCATCATTTTAAGTGTAGATTATATAAGGCATGTAAAACGTCTTGATAAGTGTTTTTAGAGTATGGGGTGGGATTAGTGAAGGACTTGTCTATAGAACCTTTGGTTAATGATACATGAATGGGAAGCTAAATGAAATCCACTCGACAAAAATCTGGACTATTTGCAGACAGGGTCTGATAGAGCGCTTTGTCCAAATCGAGGAGAAAACCAAGTATTTATTTTAATGTTAAACTTTTGATCTTAGTGTGTTTCAAAGAATAAAACGCCATTGCGTTGCATACTTACGTGCGCTTGTTTTAAAGAAACATTTTTCAATGCTCCCAAGCCCATTTCGCGACGCTATCTATGAAGGGTATAATGGTAAACCCATTGAGTACTACCATCTTTATACTTATGAAGGGGGCAAGACGGCATTCATCACACACTTTGCTAGCTCTCAATGCTGTGACAGCCTCTGGTATGTGAGACGATTCATAAGAGGCATTTTTAGTCCTTATCTTGTACAGTTTTTATCCACACGGCTTTTCCTGCTTGTAACATGCAATCAAATGGTTTTGAGTGATTGCAACATGCTACCAGTTTGGAATGAGAGAATCTTACGATATTCGGGTTTCTTATTCAATATGCGAAATGATGAATTATGTTTATAATCAATCTATTGTTCGACTACAGAATTTATAAAATATTTTTTATTTGTCTATGATGCAATATCAGATATTTTTTCTGCCAAATTGTTTGCTCAATTAATGACTTTCAAAGCAAAGTTTGGTGTGAACACTTTAAGAAAGATCTCTCATCTTTTTTGCTTTAGGGAGAGTTTTAATATAGATGTCAGCATTTATCATACCAGTTGCCTGTCTTGAGGCATTTTTTACAGTTTCGTTTATAAAAGAGTATGAAATAGATAGCCTACAAATAAGATGAAACTCTGAAAAAGACTTTCTATGAGGTTGAGATAAGCAAAAAATGGTAAATATTTAAAAACAATAAATGCCTAAAGTAAAAAAAGAGCAGGCAAGTTGCATGTGATCTTGTTTCAATTCCTGGATTATTGGAAGTCTTGTTTATGTGCGATACAAGTTTATTTGTAATATAAGCATCCTTTTTATGAAAAAAACAAATACATAGACTTCACATTTTGTCATGCTAAGGATGAAGGTAAAAACATTATTTGTATAAATTTAAATAGAACGATTGCATTTGACTGTTCTTGATATTGAAAACATTCATAAGTGACATTTTTAGTTTTTTAACGGTTTCACATACTTGCTCGTTTGTAATGTATAGAGGGATGATTTTTGTTGCTTGAATATACAATGGTTTAAGATGAGAGCATTTGAATTTAATATAAAAGGATAATTTTTCATTAGACAAGAGCACATGCTTTCCACGGCGAGAACGCAGATATTTTTGAAAAATTTATAAAGAAGAGCAAATGTGACAAGAGAAAATCATTTGTGCATTGGCATAGTTCAATTCTTATTTATTAAGAGATCAAGCAATTCAGGATGCTTTCATTGGCTTTTTGTTTTTTTTATGAGTGTATCATTTTTGCTACAGATATCTGAAGTTTGGGCTCTATATGAAATGATGTGTTCAAATAAATATTCAGCTATGGAGAGAAAATATGAATATGAAATGGTTAATAACAGCTTCTGCTTTCGCTTTTGTTTCAGTTTCAGCGGCGCAAGCAGCAGATGTTATTGTTCCCCCAAGTCCAACACCTGTTGCTCCCGTTATTGTTGCTCCAACTTTTTCTTGGACAGGTTTCTACCTTGGTGGGCAACTTGGTGGTTTTTCGGGTAAAACGAAAATGGATATTCTCAGTAACGGAAAAAAGATTCCAGCGCCTGATGACCTTTTGCCTAAACTATCTGGTTTCATGGGTGGTCTTTACGCAGGTTCCAACGTTGATCTCGGCAATGGCCTTATTCTAGGTGTTGATACAGATATCATGTGGTCTAATAAAGATGACACGAAGACAGGAAACACATATGTTATTCTTCCAAATCACATAAATTATATTAAGAAGATATTAACAGAATCTGGAATTAGTATTGGTAAAGATGCGCTTGAAGCTGGTGCTAAACGGACCCACAGTTTCACTTTTAAAGAAAAGTGGGCTGGTGCGACACGTGTACGTATTGGTTTTGCAGCTGAACGCATTATGCCTTATGTTGCTGGTGGTATTGCTTATACACAGCTTCAAGATACTGCATCGATTTCAATAACAGGCAAAGATTCAGATAAAGTAATAGCTTCTGGTACCTTGTCTGATGAAACAAAGACCCTTGTTGGTTACACTCTGGGTGCTGGTGTTGATTTAGCAATGACCAATAACGTTATTGTCCGTGCGGAATATCGTTACTCTGATTTTGGTAAAAAGAAATTCTCAAATGATAAATATGAGACATCTTACAAAACCAATGATTTCCGTGTTGGTGTTGCTTACAAATTTTAACAGATGATAAGTTAAATAACAGAGGCGCTGTCTTTGACAGCGCCTCTGTTATTCTCTGTTGCTATATTATCACACAATACATAATTTATTGTGGATGTGGAAAGATGTTATTCAGATTTTCTTAAAAAAATTCATAAACAATAAACAATAATTACATTTTAAAATCAATAAGTTATTTATATATATCTTTAGGTTTTTCGTGCAAAACGAAGCTATAAAGTGATTTTGTCTTGGATGTGCCCTCCATTTTCTGTGACTGTATCATTTTTACTACAGCTTTTCTTTCTGTAATCTTGTAGCACTGTGCTCATAAATAAATTAGGAGCAAAGTTTATGAATATAAAATCTTTAGTAACAACTTCTGTTATCGCTATAGCAGCAGCTTCTGCAGCACAAGCTGCTGATGTTATCATCCCTCGTGAAACAGCCCCAGCAGTCATCGCAGCCCCTTCATTTTCTTGGACAGGCTTTTATATCGGTGGTCAAGTTGGTAACTTTTCAGGTAAAGTTGATGTAGTTGATTCAGAAACAAAAAAGAAAATTACAGATAAAGACTGGACACCTAAGCCTTCCGGTTTCATGGGTGGTATTTATGTAGGTTCCAACGTAGATCTTGGTAATGGTCTCATTCTAGGTGTTGAAACCGATGCAGTCTGGGCAGATCGCGAAGATTCAAAAGCGCATTCAGCAGTTATTGGAGCAACTGGCCTTGACGATTTCAAAGATGAGCTTACAGCTGCTGAAGCTACACCTGCTACAGGAAAAACTATTGCTGGTATCGCGGCGACTGACAAACGCGTGACTAGCACCTCTATAAAAGAAAAGTGGTCTGGTGCTACACGCGTTCGCATTGGTTTTGCAGCAGTTGACCGCATTTTGCCTTATTTCGCTGGTGGTATTGCTTATACGCAGCTGCAAGTGGTTAATTCTCTTAAGGCGGAAGAAGCTGGTGGTGCCGAAATTGCTTCTGCTAAATTGTTTGATCAATCAAAAACAATGGTTGGTTTCACTGTAGGTGGTGGTGTTGACTTTGCAATGACAGACAATGTTCTGTTGCGTGCAGAATACCGTTACTCAGATTTTGGTAAAAAAGCATTTGTAAAGGATGGGGATAAATTCGCTTACAAAACCAATGATTTCCGTGTTGGTGTTGCATACAAATTCTAATTTCGTAAAAAACGAAATAAACTTCCAAGAGGCTCTGTCAAAGACAGAGCCTCTATTATTTTCTGTTGTTATATTATTACTCACTCCATATTTATTGGAGATATAAAAATATTTTCATAAATGACAGACAAGAATTACATTCAAAATCGATAAATTAACTTACGAATTCTCGTACGGAGTGAAGTTAATAGCGTTGTAAAGTCATGCAGCGATTTTGTTTTGAGTGCATCCTCCATTTTCTGTGACTGTATCATTTTTACTACAGCTTTTCTTTCTGTAATCTTGTAGCACTGTGCTCATAAATAAATTAGGAGCAAAGTTTATGAATATAAAATCTTTAGTAACAACTTCTGTTATCGCTATAGCAGCAGCTTCTGCAGCACAAGCTGCTGATGTTATCATCCCTCATGAAACAGCCCCAGCAGTCATCGCAGCCCCTTCATTTTCTTGGACAGGCTTTTATATCGGTGGTCAGATTGGTGGTTTTTCAAGTAAAATTGACTTAAAAGATAAAGATACTTCAGTTTTTAAAGACTTATCACCTAAGCTTTCAGGTTTGATTGGCGGTTTTTATGCAGGATCTAACTTTGATCTTGGAAATGGCATTATACTAGGTGTTGAAACAGATATGATCTGGTCTGGCAAAAAGGATGTGCGAGTAGCTTCTGAAACTGTAACTCCTCCAGCTAGTGGAACTGAAACTCCTCCAGCTAGTGGAACTGAAACTCCTCCAGCTAGTGGAACTGAAACTCCTCCAGCTAGTGGAACTGAAACTC